>JBEQBH010000228.1:0-2933 GCA_041639955.1 Halobacteriales archaeon
GTCCACGAGGAGATAGACGAGGTCATCGGCGACGAGCGGCCCGGGATGGAACACGTCCGGGAACTGGACTACCTAGAGTGGGTCATCCAGGAGTCGATGCGGCTCTACCCGCCGGTGTATGTCATGTTCCGCGAGCCGACCGACGACACCGAGCTGTCGGGATACCCGGTCGAGGAGGGGACAACACTGATGCTTCCACAGTGGGGTGTCCACCGCTCCGAGCGGTTCTACGACGACCCCGAGACGTTCGACCCCGAGCGCTGGAAGCCCGAGCGGGCCAAGGAGCGCCCCCGGTTCGCGTACTTCCCGTTCGGCGGCGGGCCGCGCCACTGCATCGGCAAGCACCTGGCGATGCTCGAGGCCCAGCTCATCGTCGCGACGACGGCAAAACAGTACGAACTCGAGTTCCTCGGGGAGACGCCCCTGGAGCTTATGCCCTCGCTGACTGCCCACCCCCGCCAGGAGATGTCGATGCGGGTCGTCGAGCGGTAGTGTTGGAAATCTTGCACACGAAGGTGAATTTATAGTGATTCACCGTATGGGTCCAACAACGTGGTCAAATCTACAGTTCGGTTCCCCGAGGCGGTGATGGACCGCGTCGAGGAGATGGTCGAGGAAGACGTCTTCTCCAGTAAGTCGGAGTTCCAGCGGTTCGCCGTGGAGTATGTCCTCTCTGAGCTCGGCGAGTACGAGGCCGAGATGGTGGATTTCGAGGAAATTCGGGGCGAGCTGTTCGACCCGGGCCCGGCGACCACGGACGCCGGCGAGGCCGAACTCAACGAGGCCTTCTACGAGAACGCGGCCCGCGTCCGGCAGTACGCCGTTCGGGGCGACATCGAGACGGCCGAAGCGTATATCGACACGGCTTACCCCGTGACCGACCCGCGCTGTCTCCTGCTCGACGACCTGCTGGAAGCCTACCGATGACCGCCCATCGACGGCGAGTGTCGTCGACGACTCTCGGGGGGACTCACTCGCCGCCGGTCTCCGAAAACGCCTAACCCCCTGCGCTCACAGGGGCGGGTATGGTTACGTCGAGCGCCCCCGGCAAAGTGTACCTGTTCGGGGAGCACGCAGTCGTCTACGGCGAGCCGGCGGTCCCGTGTGCCGTCGAGCGCCGGGCCCGTGTCACGGCCGAGCAGCGAGACGAGGGGCTGGTCGTTCACGCCGAGGACCTCCAGCTCGACGGGTTCACCGTCGAGTACATGGACAGGGGGACGGACCACCCCGACGTCGACGCGGAGAACTCGCTGCTGGAGGCCGCCGTGGGCTACGTCAACGAGGCCGTCAAACAGGTCCGGGACGCGACCGACGAGCCCGAGGCCGGCTTCGAGATATGGATAGAGAGCGACATCCCGCTGGGCGCGGGACTGGGCTCGTCGGCCGCCGTCGCCTGTGCGGCCATCGACGCCGGCTGCCGGGAACTGGGCGTCGAACTCGCCCCCGAGGAGATAGCTGACCGGGCCTACCAGGTCGAGGCCGCCGTACAAGACGGGGAGGCCTCCCGCGCGGACACGTTCTGCTCGGCGATGGGCGGCGCGGTCCGTGTCGAGGGCGACGACTGTCGACGCCTCGACGGGGTCGGGAACCTCCCCTTTGTCGTCGGTTACGACGGCGGCGCCGGCGACACCGGGAAACTGGTCGCCGGGGTCCGGGAACTGCGCGGTGAGTACGACTTCGCGGCCGATACCGTCGAGAGCATCGGCGACATCGTTCGGGAGGGCGAAGCCGTCCTGGGAAGCGGGGACACCGAGACGCTCGGCGAACTGATGGACTTCAACCACGGGCTGTTGGCGGCGCTTGGTGTCTCCGCCCGGTCGCTGGACACGATGGTGTGGGCGGCCCGCGACGCGGGCGCCAGCGGCGCGAAGCTCACGGGCGCCGGCGGCGGCGGCTGCATCGTCGCCCTCGACGACACCGACGCCGCGCTCACGGCGCTGAAGTACACACCCGGATGTGACGAGGCGTTCCGGGCGCCGTTGGACACCGAGGGGGTCCGGGCGGAGTGACCGTCGTCCTGAAACTCGGCGGCAGCGTCATCACGTCGAAGGACGAGCCCGAGACCGTTGACGAGGCCGCCCTCGCCGCGGCCGCCGACGCCGTCGCGCAAAGCGATGACGACCTAGTGGTTGTCCACGGCGGCGGCAGCTTCGGACACCACCACGCCGCCGAGTACGGCGTCAGCACGACCGAGGGGACCCACGACGCCGCCGGGGTCGCCGCCATCCACGGCGCGATGAAACGGCTGAACGACGCCGTCGTGACCGCACTGACCGACAGGGACGTCCCGGCGGTCCCGGTCCACCCGTTCTCCGCCGCGAGTCGCGACGCCGACCGAGTCCTCGACCTCCCGACCGAACAGGTCCGGACCCTGCTCGCGGAGGGCTTTGTCCCCGTTCTGCACGGTGACCTCGTCGCCCATCGGGGCGAAGGCGCGACAGTCTGCAGCGGCGACGAACTCGTCGTCGAACTGGCCCCGGCTGTCGGGGCTGACCGGGTCGGGGTCTGCTCGACGGTCCCGGGCGTACTCGACGACGACGGAGCGGTTATCGACCGCATCGAGTCGTTCGACGAGGTCGCGTCGGCGCTGGGCGGGAGCGACGCCACCGACGTCTCCGGGGGGATGGCCGGGAAGGTCCGGGCGCTGCTGGGACTTGCTTCGCCGGCCCACGTCTTCGGCCCCGAAGCGCTCGGTGCCTTCCTCGCCGGTTCGGACCCCGGGACGACCGTCGGTGGCGAGAGCGACTCCTAATCTCGTCGTAACCTATTTGGCCGCAGTTATCATTTGTCCGACTATGTCTGCTGCTGGGTTATCAGATATTTACCGATACGGTGTCCGCTTCGTTGGTTACCTCCTCGCCGTGACACTCGTCGCCGGCGTCTTCGTCGCCGGCGGAGCCGCTATCGGGAGACAAGCTCTCACGAACGTCGCC
>JBEQBH010000229.1:0-2891 GCA_041639955.1 Halobacteriales archaeon
ATTCCGTCGGACGATATCGCCGAGCGGGTATCCGACATCAACGCCGGGCTGGACCGGCTCGTCGAGCGCCTCGAAGAGATCGTGGCGTCCATCCCGGCCGCCGAAGCGGCCGAGTGAGCGACACGCCGGGGTGGCGGATCGACGAACTGTTTTGCGGCCGGCGAGACAAGCGGTGGCATGGACGTTGCACTCATCAGTGACACGCACATCCCCTCGCGGGCGAGTCGGATTCCGGACCCGTTGTGCGAGCGCATCGAAGCGGCCGACCACGTCATCCACGCGGGCGACTTCGACAGCGAGGGCACGCTGTCGAACGTCCGGGCGATGGCCGCTCGGCTCACCGCCGTCGGCGGGAACATGGACCCCCGAATCGGACTGCCCGAGCGGGCAACGGTCGAACTCGGCGGCGTCACGTTCGTCGTCACCCACGGCACCGGCTCGAAGCGCGGGTACGAGGACCGCGTGGCGACCATCGTTCGCGACGAGGCGGGCACGGCGGCTATCGGCGTGGCCGGCCACACCCACGAGGTGATGGACACGACCCACGGCGGTGTCCGGCTGCTGAACCCCGGGAGCGCGACAGGGGCGGCGCCGGCCGAGCGGGCGACGATGATGACGGTGACGGCGGCCGACGGCGAGGTCGAGGTGACGGTCCACGAGGCATAGGGGCGTCACGGACACCGGCAGCCGTTGCCACTGTTCGCGGGCCTTGCGACTAACGGCGTCCTTTTTCCCGCGGAACCCGCAGGGAGTGTATGGAGGTCTTCGCGGTCGAGGGGCTGCCGGAGGTTCGTCGGGGCGACGCAGTCGCCGAACTCGTCGCCGAACAGGCCGACCTGCGCGATGGCGACGTCGTCTGTGTGGCCAGTACTGTCGTCTCGAAGGCCGCGGGCCGAGGGGCGGACCTCGCGGAGTTTCCGGCGAGCGAACGGGCCAAGCGCATCGCCGATGGTATCGCCGACATCGCGGGGGAAGAGAAAGACCCCCGCTTCGCCCAGGCAGTCATCGAGGAGAGCGAGGAGATACTGACCGAGGCGCCCTTTATCCTCGCGGTCACTCGCTTCGGTCACATCACGGTCAACGCGGGTATCGACCGCTCGAACGTGCCCGGTTCGGACCTGTTGCTCCTCCCCGAGGACCCGACTGACTGCGCCGAGCGTATCCGGGCGGGACTGCGCGAGCACGCCGGGGTGGACGTGGCGGTCGTCGTCACCGACACCTCCGGTCGGCCCTTCCGCCTGGGTCAGCGCGGCGTCGCGCTCGGCTGGGCGGGGATGCCGGCGGCGCGCGACTGGCGCGGGGAGGTAGACCGCGAGGGCCGGGAACTCGGCGCGACGGTACAGGCCGTCGTTGACGAACTGGCTGCCGCCGCCAACCTCGTCACCGGCGAGGGGGCAGGCGGGACGCCGGTCGCCGTCGTCCGCGACTTCGATTTCGGCGACCACGCGGGCAGTGACGAACTCTACCGCCCGAACGACAAAGACGTGGTCCGTGACGCACTCAGAGAGTGGTCTCATGTACGCGATTGAACTCACACCGGAACACCCAGTGGCACAGCTCACCGACTTCGCACGCACCGCCGAGAACGAGGGGTTCGACGCGGTCTTTGCGAGCCATCACTACAACAACCGCGACCAGTTCATGGCGCTTGCCTCGATGGCACAGGCGACCGACGACGTGTTGCTGGGGCCGGGCATCGCCAACCCCTACGAGACCCACCCGGTCACGCTCGCCTCCCGGGTCGCGACGCTCTCGGAGCTGAGCGACGGGCGGGCCGTCTTCGGCGTCGGTCCCGGCGATAAGTCGACGATTCGAAATCTCGGCTTCGACCACGACGACGCCTTGCGGCGGGTGCTGGAGACGTTCAAAGTCGCCAAGCGGCTGTGGGACGGCGAGCGCGTCGACCACGACGGCACCTTCCAAGCGGACGACGCCGGGCTGAACTACGAGGTCGGCGAGATTCCCGCCTACGTCGGCGCACAGGGGCCACACATGACGAAGATGGCCGCCAAACACGCCGACGGGGCGCTGTACAACGGCTCGCACCCGAAAGACCTCGCGTGGGCCCGCGACCAGGTCGACTCGATGCTCGACGACCGCGTCGCCGACAGCGAGTTCGACCTCGCGGCCTACGCCAGCGTCTCAGTCGCCGAGGACGCCGACGCGGCCCGTGAAGCCGCTCGGCCGCCCGTGGCCTTCGTCGCCGCCGGCTCTCCGCCGCCCGTGCTCGACCGCCACGGTATCGACCACGGCGTCGCGAGCGACATCAGCGACGCTATCTCGGCGGGGGAGTTCGAGGAGGCGTTCGGCCTCGTCACGGAGCCGATGCTCGAGGCGTTCTGTATCGCCGGCACGCCCGAGGACGTGGCCGAGCGGACCGAGGCGCTGCGGGAACACGCCGACAGCGTCGTCTTCGCGTCGCCGCTGGGCCCGGATATCGAGGACGCTATTTCGCTTCTCGGGGCGGCGACCGACCGCTTCCCGGCCGAATGAAAAGCGAGGCCGCGGCGCCGAGCGAGAGATAGCCGAAGGCGGCCGAGGCGCCGCCGACCAGGACCGCGCCGATGAGGATGAGAACCGCGGAGATGGGGTCGGCCAACGCGATGTCGACGAACTTCCCGGGCATGTCGAGGATGCTCTGGACGAACTGCATGGGGAGACTTTGCATACACGCCGCTTTGAAGCGGTCCTACTTTGTGCTTCCGCTAGCGACGCGTGGCTCTGGGACAGCGAAACGAACAGCCGGACGACACACACCGAACGCGGAGGGCAGACAAGGACGACAGGGGCCACATCAGATGGGGAGGGCAGACAGGTATTTCCCGCGCGCGGACACAGAAACGGACATGAGCGAAGACGCCTCGCTGGACGATTTCCTCGGCGGCGAGTCG
>JBEQBH010000230.1:0-2883 GCA_041639955.1 Halobacteriales archaeon
CCATGTCCCGGCCGGTCGCCGCCGCTGCGGCATCGTTGGCCGCACGGAACTCGGTGACCAGGTTCCCGTCGCTGTCGCCCGCGAGGAACGCGTCGCGGGTGGTCTCGAAGGCGCGGGTGTCGTTTTCGTCCGACAAGTTGAACGTCTCGATTACCGTCCATCGCGCGTCACCGTTCGGCCGCAGTTGTACGTGAAAGGTCGTGTTCTCCGGCTGGAGTTCCTGACTCTCGGCCGACTGCGCGGCCGGTCCGGTGCCGGCGGCGCCGGCCGGTGTGGCTGCCGAGACCGCAGGGAACGCAACGAGGAGGAGGACGAGGAGGACGGCGGATACCCGCGGGGCCATATCACCCAAAGAGTGGACAGGCCGTCGGCAAAACCCTTTCTATCGAAGAATAAAACGTCAGATGTCGCCGTGAAACGTCTCGGCGCCTCTCGGCCGGCAATTGCGGGTGTCGTAATGGGGAGGTTTTTGTACGGCCCCAGTCTAACGGTTGGCAATGCGACCGCTTTCAGCCCTCCTCGTCGCGTTGCTGTTCGTCACCGCGACGGTCCTCCCGGTCGCGGGCACCTACCCGACACAGACCGAGACGGGTGACGCTCCGCTCGCGAGTGTCACGACGGTCCCGAACACGACCAACCAACTCGACCTCCCGGCCGGCGAGGTCCGCCGGTCGAGCTACGACAGCACCGGCATCGACATCGGTACCGCCACGGCGGCCTGGTCGGCAAAGCTCCAGCATCGACACGACGCCCTCTCGTTCGAGGAGCAGTTCCGTCGAACCGAGGGCAGCGACGCGCGGGCACAGCTCATCGCCGACCGGCTGGCGACCATCGAAGCCAAACAGCGGGCGCTCGACGAGCGCCAGGACAGAGCCACGGCCCGCTATGCACGCGGGGAGATATCGGCGTCGGCGTTTCTCAGAACGCGGCTCGCGGTCGACGCCGAAGCGAGGGAGCTTCTGGGGACGACGGACCGTATCGCCACCGCTCCCGGCTACTCGCTGAGCGAGTCAGCGACGGCCCGACTGCGCTCAGTCGAGGGCGAGTTGCGGACCCTTACCGGCCCGGTCGGGGCACAGCTCCAGTCGGCTGAGACGGCCGACCGGACGTACTACATCGAGGTGTCCGACGACGGCTACATGCTCGCGACGGTGGCCGACGGCCAGTACGTCCGTGAGACCCGTCTCGACAGCGCGCGCGACGCGAGCCAGGCCGACCAGTTCCTCCAGACGGCCATCAACGACGGCGACCCCGAGACTGACCGGCTCGACATCGCGGACGAGCGGGCGGCGGACCTGTACGCGTGGCTCTACGAACGCCAGCGGCCGAGTCTTACCTACTACGGGACCTCGGGCATCTACGAGCTGACCGCCGACCACCCCAACGGCGAGCTGACGGCGTATCTCGACGGCGGGACGACCGAGGTCTTCTACGAGGAACAGCTCCGCGACCTCTCCGACGTGCAGACGACGGGAACCCAGCGCAGCGTCAGCGGGACCCTCGCGGTGACAGTCCGTCAGTCGAGCCCGACCGGCCCGCTGCTCGTCAGCGCCGTGAACAACGAGACGAGCGCGACCGTCGACGGCACCGTCACCGTCGACGGGCGGCCCGTCGGGACGACCGGGAACGACGGCGTCCTCTGGACCGTCGAGCCGCGGGGCGCATATACCGTGACCGTCTCGACGGATACGGGGAACACCACCGTCGTCGTCCCGGCGAGCTGAGAGGGCGGTGACGAAAGGGATTAAGCCGCCTGTCCGCTGCGTCCGGTATGGCCGTCCTCGAACAGCTGGGCTTCATGCTGGTCTTTCTCGCCGTCGGCGCGGCCGCAAGCAGCGTCTCAATCCTCACCGAAACACGCACGGAGACGCTGACAGCCGTCGCCTTCTACGTCGCTTTGCCGGCGCTGGTCTTCGCCTCGACGTTCGACCGCCCCCTGCGCGAACTCGTCTCGCCGGCGCTACTCGTCGGCTTCTGGACCGTCCTCGCCGCCACTGCTGTCGCCGGCTGGGTCGTCCACCGCCGACGGGCCAGCGACGCCCGGCGGAGCGTCGCCATCGTCCAGTCCTACCACGGGAACATGGGCTTTCTCGGGCTGCCGCTGGTGGCGGCGACGCTGGGCGGCGAGGCCGCGGCGATCGCCAGTGTCGTCCTCGGTCTGGGCGCGCTGACCCACGTCCCGGTGACGGTGTTTACCCTCATCCGAATCAACGACAGCGACGCGTCGCTGTCGGGCGAACTGCGCCAACTGGCGACGAACCCGGTACTCGTCTCGCTCGCCGCCGGCATCGCCTTCTCGGTCGGTGGTGTGGGAGTCCCGACCCTTGCCGTCACCGGACTCGACGCCGTCTCGACGCTCGCGCTCCCGCTTGCGCTCCTCTGTGTCGGCGCGAAACTCGACACGGAGCTGTCGCTGTCGAGGTTGCGACCGACTACCGGCGTGGTCCTGCTCAAGGTGGTCTGGATGCCGCTTCTCGGGTGGGTCGTGTTTTCGGCGCTCGGACTCCGGTCGACGGCGCTGGCGGCCGCCGTCGTCATGCTGGGGGTCCCCACCGCCGTCTCGACGTACGTCTACACCAGCGAACTCGGCGGCGACGAGTCCTTCGCCTCGATGAACGTCCTCGTGACGACGGTGGCGTCGCTTGGCACGCTGTCCACGCTCGTCTGGCTGCTCGGGTGAACCGTACAGTTATGAGGAGTGGCGTGTAGCTACGTAAACTGGAGTCAAACAGCCAGAAAGCCCCGGCCAGCTACGCTCGGGGGCTTTCTGGCTCACAGTACCAATGGCCGCTACAGTAAACACGACATAGGGGCGTGACCACACGCTTTTCCAGGCTCCCGGCCCGACTGCCAGCCATGCCCTACCACCACATCAACCCCGAC
>JBEQBH010000231.1:0-2877 GCA_041639955.1 Halobacteriales archaeon
CCTTCCCGTGTCTACTGGCGCTGAAATCCGGGACGCGTTGGACAACCTCCTGGATAATGCAGTTACGCACAACACCGGGACCCCCGCCATACACGTCCGCGTGCGAAAATACACACCGATTCACGTGACGACCCGGTCGTTCGGTCAGGAAGCGGTCATCACGATTGCGGACAACGGGCCGGGGATTCCGGAAAACGAACGCGCCGTCGTGTTTGAGGGGGAGGATATGAGCCAGCTGAAACACGGGAGCGGGTTCGGGCTCTGGGTCGTGCGGTGGATAATCGAATCGGCCAACGGTAGTGTCAACTACGAGCGAAGCGACGGCTGGACGACTATCGAACTGCGGCTACCGATCACGACCGACCACAAGACCGACCAGGTCACGCTGGCGTAGCGGCGACGGCTACCCACCGACACCGGCTCGCTCCGTCGTCGCTGGACTGAGCCGCCCTGCTTTGCAGTGGTCCGTGACGCCCCGTCACTGGAAATACAGATAGAGGATCGAAAACGCGATTCCGGCCAGTCCGGCCTGTAGCACCGCCTCGAACAGCCCGTCGTCGAAGAGGAGCAGCTGGACTGTCCCCCAGACGAGGACCCACGCGACGACGTTCACGGTCGTGAATACCCAGGGGTTCCGCAGCGATAGCTCGGGCACGGGAACCCGTTGTCGAGCGGCCGTGAAATCTCTACGGGTCGACCATCCCGACCAGACGAAACCCGTTTTGGGCTGTGGCACCCAGCTGAGAGCAGTGACTACCGAACCCGAGGACAGCGACGCCCGCCTCGAACTCGACGCGGTGTACGACGCCATCGACGCCGTCGGTCGCCCGCATCTGACGGCGACCGAGCTCTCACGCAAGACCGACCTGACGCCCGACGAAGCCCACGACGCCCTCGAAGCGCTGGCCGGCGAGGGGAGGATTCAGCGCCAGGACGTGACCGAGACGGAGTCGGTGTGGTACCCGACCGACGTGGCCGAGGTCACCGACCGCGAGCGCGTCATCCTCTTCCCGGACCGCCGCGAGGTCGTCGTCGAACACCCCGACCAGTTCACCCGCGCACAGCTCTCGCAGTTCGCGCGGCTGGGGGACTCCAATCGCTCGGGTGGCTACGTCTACGAGCTTCGCGAGGCCGACATCTGGGCCGCGCCACACGAGACCCTGGATGAGCTGCTCTCGACGATGCGGGACGTGCTGGGGGAACGCTCGACCCATCTCGAAGAGTGGGTGACGAGCCAGTGGGAGCGGGCCCGGAAGTTCCGCCTGTACACGCACGAGGACGGCTACGTGGTGCTGGAGGCCGAGAGCGACGAGCTGATGGGCAACGTCGCCCGGCCGAAGCTGGACGACGACCTGTTGCGGGCGCCCATCTCCGACTCGGAGTCGTGGGTCGACGCCGACGCCACCGCGCAGGTCAAGCGCACGCTGTACGAGGCCGGTTACCCCGTCCGGGACGACCGCGACTTGGCGACGGGCGAGCCGCTGGACATGGAGCTTCGACTGCGCCTGCGGGACTACCAGGCCGACTGGGTCGAGCGGTTCACCGAGCAGGGGTCGGGCGTGTTCGTCGGGCCGCCCGGCTCGGGCAAGACCGTCGCGGCGATGGGCGCGATGGCCGCCGTCGGCGGCGAGACGCTGATTCTGGTGCCGTCGAGAGAGCTGGCGACACAGTGGCGCGACGAACTGGTCCGCCACACGACGCTTTCCGACGACGACATCGGCGAGTACCACGGCGGCGAAAAGGAGATTCGCCCGGTGACCATCGCGACCTACCGCACCGCCGGGATGGACCGCCACCGGAAGCTGTTCGACCAGCGCAAGTGGGGGCTCGTCGTCTTCGACGAGGTCCACCACGTCCCCGCGCCGATATATCGCCGGAGCGCGAACCTCCAGACCAAACACCGCCTGGGACTCACAGCGACCCCGACGCGGGAGTCGGACGACGAGGAGGAGATTTTCACCCTTGTCGGCCCGCCAATCGGCACCGACTGGGGGAAGCTCTTCGACGAGGGGTACGTCGCCGAGCCCGAGGTGGAGATACGGCTGGTCCCGTGGGGAAGCGATGACGAACGCACCGAGTACGCCGCCACGTCGGGCCACGGCCGCCGGCAGGCGGCGGCCGGAAACAGCGGCAAGATAGACGAGATACGCTACACCCTGGCCGAGAACCCGGCGGCGAAGGCGCTGGTCTTCGTGGAGTATCTCGACGACGGAGACGCCATCAGCGAGGCCATCGACGCGCCCTTTATCAGCGGCGAGACCCGCCACGCCGAGCGAGAGCGGCTGTTCGGGGAGTTCCGCCGGGGCGAACAGGACACGCTCGTCGTCTCCCGGGTCGGCGACGAGGGCATCGACCTCCCCGACGCCGAACTCGCTGTCGTGGCCTCGGGGCTCGGCGGCTCCCGAAGACAGGGCGCCCAGCGGGCCGGCCGGACGATGCGTCCCGCCGGCGACGCCCGCATGGTGGTGCTGGCGACCCGCGGGACGACCGAGGAGGACTTCGTCCGCCGCCAGATGCGCCACCTCGCCTCGAAGGGCATCCAGGTCACAGAACAGGAGGCCCACGCCGTGGAGCCGAAGACGGAGTAACCGGCGTCGGCCCAAACTCGAGAAATGGTGTCTTAGTGGCTCGTGGCTGGCAATAACGAGCAATTCAGTTTACCGTCTCGAGTCCGTACTGTCGCTATGCGCCCCGCGATTACCTGTCCCGACTGCGGCCTGCAGATTCACACCGGGGACGACCTCGTGACCGGCCGCCGGGTCCACCGACTCGTGGTTCGCGACGACGCCGTCGACCGCACGGGTACCGCCGTCCTCCAGCGCTGTGCGGGCTGTGACCGCGTCGTCGGCGTCAGCTGAACCGGTCGGGGTCACGGGC
>JBEQBH010000232.1:0-2863 GCA_041639955.1 Halobacteriales archaeon
ATCGGTGCCGGTGAGACCTACAGCACGACACAGCGGGTCGAACTGTCGCTCGAAGCCGCCCTCGCGGTCCGTGACGCCGATGGCTGGGTGACGATACACACGACGGTCGAGACCGCAGACCGGTCGGTCACCGTCATCGACCGACGCGACGTGGCCTGACTACCGCCGCCAACGCGACCGGCCGCTCCTGAAGCTTTTTATCCGGGGGCGCTCCTACCTCGCCACGATGAGTGTTCCCGTCCCCGCGCTTTCCGAGCGAGCGAGCGCGTGTGCCGACCGCCTCCGCGCGGCCGACCGCGTACTGCTCGCCTCCCACATCGACGCCGACGGCCTGACAAGCGCCGCTATCGCCGCGTCGGCGCTTTCGCGGGCGGGGATTCCCGTCGAGACGGTGTTCAAGAAGCAACTGGACGCCGACGAGATAGCCAGTATCGCCGCGAGAGACGAGGAGACGGTGCTGTTTACGGACTTCGGCTCCGGTCAGCTTGACGCCATTTCCGAGCACGTCGCCGCGGACGACTTCGAGGCTGTCGTCGCCGACCACCACCAGCCCGCCGACCCCGAAGACTGTCATCCCGACGCCGTCTACGACACCGACGGCTACGCCGACTTCGAGTACCACTGTAACCCGCTGCTGGTCGGCATCAACGGGGCCTCTGAGCTGTCGGGCGCGGGGGCGGCGTACGTGCTGGCCCGGGCGCTGGAACCCGCCGAGGGGGACAACCGCGACCTCGCGGCGCTGGCCGTGGTGGGCGCCGTGGGCGACATGCAGGCCGTCGGCGGCGAACTCGTCGGAGCAAACAGCGGTATCGTCGAGGAGGGTGTCGCGGCCAACGTGCTGCGCGAGGGGACCGACCTCTCGCTGTACGGGAAACAGACCCGTCCCCTCCCGAAGCTCCTGGAGTACGCGACGGAAGTTCCGATTCCGGGCATTTCCAACGACCAGGCGGGTGCCACCCGCTTTCTGGAGGAACTCGGGCTGGACCTGAAACGGGAGGGCGAGTGGCGGACCTGGGCGGACCTCTCCGACGACGAGCGCCAGACCGTCGCCAGCGCGCTGGTCCAGCGCGCCGTCAAACGCGGCGTCCCTGCCGGAAAGATAGAGTCCCTCGTGGGCACGACCTACACGCTGACCGCCGAGCCCACCGGGACCGAGCTCCGGGACGCAAGCGAGTTCTCGACGCTGTTGAACGCTACCGCCCGCTACGAGCGGGCCGACGTGGGGCTTGCGGTCTGCCTGGGCGACCGAGAAGCGCCCCTCGAACAGGCCCGGAAACTGCTCGCGAACCACCGCCGCAACCTCTCACAGGGGCTCGACCTGGTCAAAGAGCGTGGCATCACCCACGCCGAACACGTCCAGTACTTCGACGCCGGCGACGCGATACGTGAGACCATCGTCGGCATCGTCGCCGGGATGGCGCTGGGAACGGACGGCGTCGACGCCGACAAACCCATCATCGCCTTCGCCGACGCCGACGGCGAGACGAAAGTGTCGGCCCGGGCGACCGGCCCGCTCGTCGGCCGGGGCGTCGACCTCTCGGTCGTGATGGGTGAAGCCGCCCGCTCGGTCGGCGGTGACGGCGGAGGCCACGACATCGCCGCCGGCGCGACGGTGCCGGCTGGCGAGGAGGACGCGTTTATCGCCGC
The DNA here is from genome assembly GCA_041639955.1 of Halobacteriales archaeon. Taxonomy (GTDB): domain Archaea; phylum Halobacteriota; class Halobacteria; order Halobacteriales; family Haloarculaceae; genus Haloarcula. The sequence continues at coordinate 1,648 of JBEQBH010000232.1, forward strand.
CGCGGACGATATCGTTGCCGACCAGCTCGGCTGACTCGGCAACAAGAGCTATACGTTATCACATACGTTACTCGGGTGATGGACCGCCGCGTACTGTTCGACGCCCTGCTGGTCATCGTCGGCGGGCTCGTGGCTTACACCGAGACGTTCGGCTTCGCCGACCCGCGGGCGACTATCCGGGAGATACTGGGTGTCCTCGCGAACCTGGACATCCGCGTCTATCTCGTACTCAGCGGTCTCTTCGGTATCGCGTTCGTCGGCTACCTCGTCGTTTACCTGCCACAGAAGGACGCCCGGACTATCCGCTCACGATAGCCGTCGGCGTGACTCCGTACCACCTTTATTGGGGGCGCCCCTCCCCCCGCTCATGACCGATTTCGACCCCGAACAGTTCGAGGACAAGTACGCCAACTACTTTCCACAGCTCCAGAAAGCGTATCAGCAGGCGTTCGAGGTGATGAACGACCGCTACGACTCCGAACTCGTCCACGCAATCGACCAGCAGGTCTTAAACGAGTCCGAACCGTTCTACGGCGACGACCGGGGGTTCTACGTCGAACTGCCCGAGGACCCGGCGGACCGACTCACCGCGATTATCGTGGACGACGAGAAACTCTCTGCGGTTCTAGAGGAGTACGTCGACCAGATCGAGACCGAACTGCACGACATCTTCGGCGTCGAGCGCTGAAAAAAGAACGACTCGGACCGGTCGCTACGGGAGCGTCGGCGTCGTGGAGCCGCCACTGCCGCCGCCGAAGCCGCCATCAGGGCCGCCACTACCGCCGCCGAAGCCGCTGTCTCCGGGGGCGTCTTCGGGTGATTTCTCACCGGACACGAGGAAGTCGAGCAGGTTGCCGACCAGCGCTTCGTTGTCGGCCCGGTAGAGCCACTCTTGCTCCATGATGCTCGAATCGCCGACCGCGACGAGGTTGTCGGTCCGCGTGAGGACGGGGTAGGTCTCCGACCGGCGGGTCGTCGACTGCGTCGTCCCCTCGGTGGCGGTCAGCACCGACTGGCCGCCGTTGACACCGACCGACTCGTGGAGCACGACCCGGTCGACGCCCTCGGTGAGCGGGGAGTCACCGGACGGCGTCGCGTAGACGTTCCGGTAGTTGTTGGAGTTGTCCTCCATGTTGTACAGGTAGCCGTTGTCGTAGGACAGCCCGTACTCGCTGGTCAGGGGCAAAAGCGGGTTCGGGGACCCTGTCGCGGCGGG
>JBEQBH010000233.1:0-2861 GCA_041639955.1 Halobacteriales archaeon
AGAGGGTTAGTATCCGGGCGCGCGACAGGAGGATGGGACGTGCTACAGACGTAGCGAACGTAGCTGTCGATGCGCGCCCGTATTCGGGGGAAGGTGTGATTCGATATAAACTCCCGTCAGACGGATGTCAGACAGTACGGCTTTCTATCGTCAGTCCGTAGTTCAGCCATGGACTGGGCCGACCTGTTCGAGCGCGCCAGCGACCACGAAACCACCGTCGCGACTGTCCAGGAGACACTCGCACAGCGACGCGCTGAGGCCGAAGATGGCTGAGGACGCTCCCGCCCGCGTCGTCGCCGACGCCGACGTGCTCGCGGCGGACCTACTGTGTGGCGGGGCGGCCCGGGCAGCCCTTGACATCGTCCGGCGCCACTCCTGGGTTTCACTCGTGGCCAGCGACCCCCTCCTCGACGACGCCGAGGCGGTCATTGCCGGCCTGGCCGACGCCGACCTCGCGGCCGACTGGCGCGAGCGAACCGAGCGCGAACGCGAGCCGGTCGACCACCCCGACAGCGACCACCCGGCGCTGGCCTCGGCCTACCGGGGTGGGGCCGCCCACGTGCTCAGCTACGACGAGACGCTGCGGAGCGCGAGGACGGGGGTGGCGCTGAACGAACACATGAACGTGAGCGTGCGCACGCCCGACGCCTTCGCCGCGCTGTTCGACGCCGAATCGCTGTACGAACTGGTCGAAGGTGGCGCGTATCCGGGCCCGGACCGGGACCCGCGGGTCTAGTCGTCCGCGCTGGGTGCGAACACTTCGGTCGTATCGCCGGACTTGGTGTGTGTCTCGGTCACATTGAACTGCTGGAGCAGGTCGCGGAGGTCGTCGGTTCGATCGGCGACCGACTGGACCTCGCCAGTCACTTCGGAGATTGTCGCGGTCTGTTCTTCCGTCGCGGCGGCGACGGACTCGGCCTCCCGCTTTGTCTGCTCGCTGACCTCCGCCACCTCGTCGACGGCGACGACCACGTCCTGGGTCGTCTCGGCCTGCTCGGCCGTCGCGTCGGAAATCTCCTGGATGGCGTCGTTGACCTCGCCGAGTACGTCGACGATGTCCTCGAAGTCCCGCAGCGTCGACTCGATGCTGTCGGTGCTGTCGGCCACGCGCTCGTTGGTCTCCTCTACGTCCGCGACCGTCGCGTTGGCGCTCTCCTGGACCGCCTCGATGCGCTCCGATATCTCCCCGGCGGCGTCCCGGGTCTCCTCGGCCAGCGATTTGACCTCGTCGGCCACGACGGCGAACCCGTCTCCGTCGGCATCGGCACGAGCGGCCTCGATGGAGGCGTTCAGCGCCAGCATGTTCGTCTGCTCGGCCACCTCGGTGATGAGGTCGACCACCTCGTCTATCTCGGCTATCTCGTCGACGAGCCCCTCGACGGCGTTGGCGATGTCGTCGATACGGGTCGTCATCAGCTCCAGTTCGTCGATAGCTGCGGCGGCCTCGGCGCGTCCGTCGCGACCCCGCTGTGCGGCTCGGTCGGCGGTCTCGGCGGCGTCGGTCGCCGTCGCGGCGATTTCCTCGACGGTGGCCGACAGGGTGTTCATATCGCCCGCGACGGCGTCGTGGCGGTCGGCCTGCCGGCTCGCGTCCGCGGAGATGTCCTGAACCGAGCGCGCTATCTCGTCGCTGGCACGGTCGATTTCGGAGACGCTCTCGGTGACGCGGCCGCTGGTTTCGGCTACCTCGTCCGCGAAGGTGACCACCTCGCCGACAGTGTCCGACAGGGTCTCAAGCAGGTCGTTGTAGTCCGTGACGACCTGCTGGAACTGGTCGTCGACGTCTTCGAACTCCGCGTCTATCGTCGCCGTGAGGTCGCCGCCTTTCGCCTGCTCTGCCGCGTCGCCGAAGGCCGTCACCAGCTCGGAAAGCGCCGCCGAGCGCTCCTCTAGGTCGGCGGTCATCTGCTGCAGTTCCGTGGTGTATGACTCCATATTGGTCGCCATCCGGTCCAGCGACTCGCCGAAGGTGCCGGGCACGTTCTCGTCGAGCACCGGGTCGTCGAACTCCTGGGCGGCCAGGGCGTCGGCCTGTCGAGCCACCGTCGAAAGCGTGGCCTGCATCGCCCCGAAGGAGGCGAGCAGGCTCGCCACCTCGTCCTCGCGGTCGCTGTCGGGAACGTCGACGTCGACCTCCCCGGCCGCGATTCGGTCGGCCCGCTCCGAGAGGGTGACGATGGGGTCGACCATGTCCTCGCGCGTGATGAAGACGGTGTTGGCAAAGGCCACGGTCGCGCCGGCCAACAACAGCCCGATGAGGGCGAACTTGATGGTCCCGCTGAAGAGGACAGCGACGGCGGCGAGGCCGACGGAGGCCCCGAATTGGAGGCCGACAGCCGCCAGCACTTTCCGCTCGATGGACCCCGAGACTCCAAAGAGGTCAAGCGACTGGCGTATCAGCCCCTTGTACTGTTCGACGACGGGTCGTGTCATGCACACTATTTCAACACCGTCCTACTTCAACTACACCTGTGATTATCGATATCTGAAAATAAATGGCGCCTGGGCGTTCTGGTCAGGTGTCTCGAGCGTCGGCCGGCGCGACCGCTATCAGTGCTGAGAGCTACCGGTCGCTGTTGACCCACGCCGCGACGCGACGGACGACGGGGCGGGGGGCGATTCGCCCCAGCAGCTCGACGGCCCGCATCGCGCGACTGGGGACGACGACCGTCTCACCGGCCAGCATCCCCTCGTAAGCGGCTTCAGCGACGGCTTCGGGCGTGGTCGAGAGAACCGAGCCGACCGCCGAGTCGCCCATCCCGGCGCGGCGCTGAAACTCCGTGTCGACCGGCCCGGGACAGACCAGTGTCACGGCCACGTCGCCCCGCAGTTCCTCGGCGATGGCCTCGGTGAAACTGTTG
>JBEQBH010000234.1:0-2855 GCA_041639955.1 Halobacteriales archaeon
CAAGCGGCGGTCATCGCCGTCGCGGTCGTCGTCGGGACGGCCGTCGGGGTCCGGTACCGGGCCGGACCGGCCTGAGGCGGACTCACGGATAGAAACCCCGATACGCCTCGACACCAACCTCCTCTCAATGGAACGGGGTTCTATCGACGCGGCGTCGCTGCCGGGCGGTATCGACCTCCAGGCGACCGTCGAGAGCGGTCAGTCGTATCTCTGGGACCGAGAGGACGAGCGGATGTACGAGCGGACCGCCGCCAGCGGCGGCTCGGCGTGGTACTGGACGACGCTTCGGGTCGACGGTGAGCCCGAAGTCGTCCGCGTGCGCCAGACCGACGGGACACTGGAGTGGGCGGCGTCTTTCGACGCCGAAGACGCTCTGCACACGCTGTTGGGGCTGGACGACGACCTACCCGCCATCCGCGAGACCGCTCCCGCCGACGCCGTCGTCGAGGAGGCCTACGACGCCTACTGGGGGATGCGCATCGTCCGGGACCCCGCGTTCCCGACGCTGATTTCGTTTATTTGCTCGGCCCAGATGCGCGTCGGGCGCATCCACGGGATGCAACAGGCGTTGCGGCGGGAGTTCGGCGAGCCGGTCGAGTTCGACGGCGGGACCTACCGGGCGTTCCCGACGCCCGAGGCCCTCGCGAACGCCAGCGAGGCCGACCTCCGGGACCTTAGCCTCGGCTACCGCGCCCCCTACGTCAAGCGGTCGGCCGAGATGGTCGCGAGCGGCGAGGCCGACCCCGAGGACGCGCTGGGGTTGGCTTACGAGGACGCCCGCGAGCGTCTCACGCAGTTCGTCGGCGTCGGCGACAAGGTAGCCGACTGCATCCTGCTGTTCTCGCTTGGCTATCTGGAAGCCGTCCCGCTTGATACGTGGATTCAGACGACTATCGCCGAGTTCTACCCCGACTGCGACCGCGGCAACTACGCCGACACCTCCCGCGCCATCCGTGAGACCCTGGGCGGCGAGTACGCCGGCTACACACAGACGTATCTGTTTCATTACCTGCGTTCGGGCGGGCGGGAGCTGTAGACGGAGGCGTCGGTTTCCGGCCAGTCTATGCCCTGACGGAACGGCCCAACGGGCTAAACCCCCGAACCTAACTGCCACCCGGGAGAACACACGGCCATGTCACGCAAGCGAGTCCACGTCTACGTCACGGGTCGAGTACAGGGCGTCTTCTTCCGGGCGACGACGCGGGACACCGCACAGGAACGGGGCGTCGACGGGTGGGTGAAAAACCTCGACGACGGCCGCGTCGAGGCGGTGTTCGAGGGGGACCCGGACGCCGTCGACGCGATGGTCGACTTCTGTTACGAGGGCAGCGACATGGCGAGTGTCAGCACGGTCGAGGTCGAAGAGGAAGAGCCCGAAGGCATCGACGGGTTCAAAATCCAGTACTGACGGCGTCCCCACACCGTTAGGGCCGTGGCGGTTCAAGCGCCGGTATGCTCACTGGTTCCGAGATGGCCGTCGTCGACGAGAACGCCGAAGCGCTCGGCGTCCCGCGAAAGCAGTTGATGGAATCGTCCGGCCACGCCGTCGCGCGGGGGGTCCGGAGCCTCGCCGAACCCGGCGCGGCAGTGACCATCGTCGCCGGCCGCGGGAACAACGGCGGCGACGCGCTCGTGGCGGCCCGCTTTCTCGATGACTACGACCTCCGAATTCTGCTTCTGGGACGGCCCGAGACCATCACCACCGACATCTCTCGGGCGAACTGGGACGCTCTAGAGTCGGCGGCGTACCCCACCGAACAGGTCCGCGATAGCTCGTCGTTCGACCTCGGTGACCCCGACCTCGCGGTCGACGCGATGCTCGGAACCGGAATCAGCGGCGCGCTCCGGGAGCCGGCGGCGACGGCCGCCGAGGCGATGAACGAGGCGGCCGCGACCGTCCTCGCCGTCGACGTCCCCTCCGGCCTCGACTGTGAGACCGGCGACCCCGCCGACAACGCCGTCGAGGCCGACCACGTCGTCACGTTCCACGACACGAAGCCGGGCCTGGACGACCTCGCGGCGTCGGTCACCGTCGCCGACATCGGTATCCCCGACGCCGCCGAGCGGTTCGTCGAGCGGGGCGACCTCCAGCGGCTCGACCGGGACCCCGCGAGCCACAAGGGCGACAACGGCGAGGTGCTGGTCGTCGGCGGCGGCCCCTACACCGGCGCGCCGGCGCTGTCGGCTCAGGCGGCGCTGCGGGCCGGCGCCGACCTCGTCCGCGTCGTCGCGCCCGACGCCGTCGCTCGCGAGATACAGGGGTACAGCGAGAACCTCATCGTCCGCGAGTACGACAGCGACCGGCTCGGGCCGGGCCACGTCGACTGGCTGGCCGGCCTCGCGGCCGACCACGACACCGTCGTACTGGGACCCGGGCTCGGGAGCGCCGAGCCGACGCTGGACGCGGTCGGCACACTGCTGGAGCGATTCGAAGGGACCGCGGTTGTCGACGCCGATGCCCTCCAGGTCGTCCCTGAGGTCGAGACCGACGCCGAGCTGGTCTGTACGCCCCACCAGGGCGAGCTCGTCGGGATGGGCGGAGAGACCAGCGACGACTGGCGCGAGCGGGCCGACCTCGTCGAGGAGTTCGCCGCCGACATCGGTCACACGCTGCTGGTCAAAGGCGCCCGCGACGTGATTTCCGACGGGGAACGGACACGAATCAGCCGGACGGGGAACGCGGGGATGACCGTCGGCGGCACCGGCGACGTACTCGCGGGCGTCACCGGCGCGCTGGCCTGCGTGCTCGACCCCCACCACGCCGCCGCCCTCGGGGCCTACGCCAACGGCGCCGCCGGGGACAGTGTGGTCGACGCGTACGGCTCCGGGCTGGTCGCGACGGACCTGCTCGATGC
>JBEQBH010000235.1:0-2854 GCA_041639955.1 Halobacteriales archaeon
CGGCCAGAGACATGATGATGCGGTGGTCGGCCCGGCCGTCGACGGTCGCGCCTTCGAGACTGCTATCCTCGCCGTACACTATCAGTTCGTCCTGTTTCTCCTCGACGCGGGCACCCATCTTGGTCAGCTCCTCGGCCATCGCGCTGACCCGGTCGGTCTCCTTGTAGCGGACGTGTTCGGCGTCCGTGATGCGGGTGACGCCGTCGGCGGCCGCCCCCAGCGTCGCGATGGTCGGCAGGAGGTCGGGCGTGTCCTCGACACCGACCTCGATACCGTCGAGGTCGCTCCGCTCGACGGTTATCTCGCCGCTGTCGCGGTCCCACGAGAGCGTCGCGCCCATCCGCTCGAGGATGTCGACGATGGCGGTGTCACCCTGCGCGCTCGGGACGGCCGAGGTGACGGTCATCCCCTCCGGGGCGGCCAGCGCGCCCATCGCCAGCAGGTAGCTGATAGAGGAGAAGTCGCCCGGGACGTGGTACGCCCCGCCCGCGGGGTCGTAGGTCTGGCCGCCGGCGACCGAGAAGCCCTCGGCCGTCCGCTCGGCCGTGACGCCGTAGTCGTCGAGCACTTCCAGCGTGATATCGACGTAGGGGGAGGACTTGAGTTCGGTCGTCAGTTCGACGTCGATGCCGTCGTCCGTGACGGCGCCGGCCATCAGCAGTGCCGTGATATACTGCGAGGAGACGTCGCCGGGGATGGCCACCGACCCGCCGTCGATGCCGCCGCCGACGACGAGGGGCGCCTGCCCGTTCTCGCGTGTGCTTTCCGCGCGGCCGTCGAGCTGGCCCACGGCGTCCAGCAGCGGACCCTGTGGCCGGGAGCGCAGCGAGTCGTCGCCGGTCAGTACCGTCAGCCGGTCCTGTAGGGCGGCCGTGGCGGTGACGAGCCGCATCGTCGTCCCGCTGTTGGCGCAGTCGATGACGGTGTCGGGCGTCTCGGGGCGGCCGTCGAAGCCGGTGACCTCGATTGCGGACTCGTCGCTGCGGTCGACGCTGCCGCCGTAGGCCGCGACCGCACGCATGGTCGCCTTCGTGTCGGCGCTCACGAGCGGCGCTTTGACTGTGGCGCCCTCGGCGTAGCCCGCCGCGAGGATGGCCCGGTGCGTGTAGCTCTTCGACGGCGGGGCCTGTGCAGTGCCCGCGACCGTCGAGCTGCGGATGGTGATATCCATGGTCGGGCGATTGCGGGCGGACGACAAGAGGCTACCGCTCTCGGCAGGGACGTCGAAAAAGGAGGTTACAGCCTGACCGCGCCGACGACAAAGGCCACCAGCGGGACGGCAACGGCGGCGTGTATCACGACGAGTGCACCCTGACCCACAGCAGTGAGTCCCAGCGAGGGCCCGGCAGCGAAGACGGGCACGAGCATCACGACGAAGACGGCCGCCGAAACCGCCGTGAAGTTTCGGACTGGTCTGTCAGTGAACCGAGCCAGCGCCGCGTACGCGAGGGCAGCGCCGACGCCAGAGACGACGGTCACCATGACGATAGGGACGGCGCCAAAGGGGCTCTGGGCCCCGCTGACACCGAGGTCGAGGCCGAGCGCGGTGACGATGCCGGAGACGACCAGCGCCGCGAGTACGCCGACCAGGACGCCGCCAGCGGTTCGGCGCGCGAGTTCGCCGCCGGACGCCGGGGTTGGATAGCGAGCTGTTATTGTTGACATATCTACCATTAAGCGCTCCGAGTAGATAAAGCAGTAGCGCCACTGCCTATCACTGGACACACCACGGCTATTCGACATCGAACGCGGTTCTGACCTCGTCACTGAGGCTCAGAGCGGGAGCTCGCTGAGTAGGCGATATCGAGCGATTTCTCGGGCGACGGTGTCGGCGGTGGTGTCTCAGTCAGCGTTCGTGTCGGAGAGACCCGAACCGGGCGTATAACCACTGCCTCAGCCTGCTACTGCACGTTCGCCGAAGACGCTCGCTGGAGCATATAGACGGCGACACTCCCGAAAGCGACGGCGAGGGCGAGCAACACCGCAATCGCGGGGACGAGCGTGTCGTAGATGCCGCCGAAGGCCGTGACTTCGATAACCGTCATCACGTCGCGGCCAAGCATGATGGCCCGGGCGGCGTCGACGCCGTAGGTGACCGGATTGAACCGCGCGACGGTCTGAATCCATCCCGGCAGCACCGCCAGTGGGAGAAAGGCCGTCGAGACGAACAACAGCGGGAACTGCAGCAGGTTCGCGCCGATGATGGTCGACTCCTGGTCTTTCGTGATGACGGCGATGGTGTTCGAGAGCGCGACGAACCAGAACGAAAAGAGGACGCCGACGCCGACGATGCCCAGAGCCCCGACGACGCCCGTCGCGACTTCCGCGCCCAGGACGACGCCTAGGCCGATGATGATGAGTATCTGGGCCGCGATGCGGACTACCTCGGCGGCGGTCTTGCCCAGGAACACCGCGGTGCGGTTCATCGGACTGACCAGCACTTTCTCGAACATCCCGTTCTCGATGTCGTTGACGAGGCCGACGCCGCTGGTCGCGGCCGCCGCTAGCGCGACCTGCATGCAGATGGCCGGCACCAGATACGTCTCGTAGCTTATGTCGGCGGCGCCCTGGTTGACCGCGCCGGTGGCGACCTGTCCGAACACCTGCGTGAAGAGGACGAGGAAGATGATAGGCTGGACGAGCGAGACGACCAGCACGAACGGGTTCCGGACCGCCTTGATGTTCCACCGGACGAAGTTGACCCAGAGGTCACCGACGAAGGAATTGCCCGAGCGGGCGACCTGGTCGTCGGCGGTATCCGACGCCATCAGTCACCACTCCCGTCGGCGGCGACGCTTTCGGTTGCCGCCGCGTCGTCGACCCCCACGTGTTCCCCGGTGATAGCGAGGAAGAC
>JBEQBH010000236.1:0-2852 GCA_041639955.1 Halobacteriales archaeon
TGTTTGGCGCGGCTTTATTGTCGCTCCGGGTCCCAGAGAACAACAATGAGCGACTTGTCCGGAGACGAGGTTGTCGTGGTCGGCGGCGGCTTTGGGGGCCTCTCGGCGGCCTGCTATCTGGCCGATGCCGGCGCCGACGTCCGTGTCGTCGAGAAAAACGAACAGGTCGGGGGGCGCGCCTCCCGGCTGGAAGCGGAGGGGTTTACCTTCGATATGGGTCCGTCGTGGTATCTGATGCCCGACGTGTTCGAGCGCTTTTTCGCGTACTTCGGCCGCGAGCCGTCGGACTTCTACGACCTGAAGCGTCTGGACCCCCACTACCGCATCTTCTTCAAGGACGGCGACCAGCTCGACGTGACCGGGAACAACGCGGAGATGCGCGAGCTGTTCGAGTCCTACGAACCCGGCGCCGGCGAGGCCTTCGAGGAGTACCTCGAAACCAGCGAACGCCACTACGAGACGGCGATGAACAAGTTCGTCTACGAGGACCGCTCGCGGCTCCGGGACTGGGTCGACCTGGACGTGATGACGGCCGCGCCCATCGGGCTGCAACTGCTGGGCTCGATGCAGGGCCACGTCGAGGACTACTTCACCCACCCCAAGCTCCAGCAGATAATGCAGTACACGCTCGTGTTCCTCGGCGGGTCCCCGAAGAACACGCCCGCGCTGTACAACATGATGAGCCACGTCGATTTCAACCTCGGCGTCTACTACCCCGACGGGGGCATCGGCGCCGTCGTGGACGGGCTGGTCGAACTCGGCGAGGGGCTGGGCGTGACCTACGAGACCGACAGTGAGGTCACGGAGATATCGCGCCGGAAGGAGGGGTTCCTCGTCGAGACGGTCAACGGCGACAGCTACAACCCGGACGAGGTCGTCGTCAACGCCGACTACGGCCACGTCGAGCAGGAACTCCTGCCCGAACACGAACGGCAGTACGACGACGACTACTGGGACAGAAAGACCTACGCGCCGTCGGCCTTCCTCATGTACATGGGCGTCGAGGGCGACGTGGACCCGCTCGCACACCACACGCTCGTGCTCCCGACCGACTGGGAGCCACACTTCGACGACATCTTCGAGGAGCCCGACTGGCCCGACGAGCCGGCCTACTACCTCTGTGTCCCCAGCGAGACCGACCCCTCCGTCGCGCCGGAGGGGCACTCGAACCTCTTCGTGTTGGTCCCCATCGCGCCGGGACTGCACGACGGGGACGCCGTCCGCGAGGAGTACCGCGAGAAGATTCTGTCCGACATCGCCGAGAACACCGGCGTCGACCTGCGCGACCGCATCGTCTACGAGAAGCAGTTCGCCGTCTCCGACTTCGGTGAGCGGTACAACGCCACGGAGGGGACCGCCCTGGGCCTGGCCCACACGCTGCGCCAGACCGCGCTGTTGCGGCCGTCGAACCGGTCGTCGGCCGTCGACGGGCTCTACTTCACCGGCTCCTTTACCACCCCCGGCGTCGGCGTCCCGATGTGTCTCATCAGCGGCGAACACACCGCAAAGCGCCTCATCGACGACCACGAATGAGCACCGTGACGGACCGCCTCACCAGTGTGCTTCCGGGAGAAGAGAGCCGACCCGGCTACCTGTTCTGGCTCTCCCGGCCCCGGTTCTGGCTCTACCAGGGCGGTCCGGTTGTCGTCGCCGTCACGTACGCCGCCGACGGGCCCGGAGAGCTGTTCTCGCCGCTCGCTGTCGCGCTCTTTCTGTACTTCACTGTCCCGGCGAACGTCTTCCTCTACGGCGTCAACGACGTTTTCGACCGGGACATCGACCAGCACAACCCCAAGAAAGACGAGGGCCGCGAGGTCAGCTACCGCGGGGACCGCGTCGTCGTCGCCACCATCGTCGCGTCGGGACTGGTGGCCGCCGGCTTCCTCCCGTGGCTCCCGCCGCTCGGTCTCCTCGCATTAGGCGCGTGGGCCGCCCTCTCGGTCGAGTACTCGGCCCCGCCGCTGCGGTTCAAGACGACGCCGTTCCTGGACTCGCTGTCGAACGGGCTCTACATCCTGCCGGGCGTCGTCGCCTACGCCGCCATCGAGGGGGTCGCCCCGCCCGCGACCGCCGTCGCCGGCGCGTGGCTCTGGACGATGGGGATGCACACCTTCTCCGCGATTCCGGACATCGAGCCGGACCGCGAGGCCGGCATCGAGACGACGGCGACCTATCTGGGCGAGTCGAACACCTACTACTACTGCGTGATGTGCTGGCTCACGGCGGCGTTCGTCTTCACGTTCACCCACTGGGTGTTTGGCGCCCTGCTGCTCGTCTATCCCGGACTCGTCTTCGGTATCCTCGCCGTCGGCGTCGACATCGACGAGGCCTACTGGTGGTATCCGGCTATCAACACGCTCGTCGGCACGGCCTTTACACTCGTGGGGCTGTGGGTGATGCTGTATGGCTGAAGCGGGCTGGGACCGCCACGACGTGGCCGCCCGACTCGACGCCGCCGTCCGCGAACACCGGTTTACCATCGCCGTCGTCTTCCCACTCGTCGGCGCGGTGACGCTACTGGCAAGTGCCGAGGGACTGCTCCCGCCGCCGCTGGCCTTCAACCCGCTTTTCGTCCTCTTCGGGACGCTGGTGATGCGACTGCCCCTCGTCGCCGGCGTCGTGCCGCTGCTTTCCCGCAAGGCGGCGGTCGCACTCGCCGCGCTGACGGCCTACTCCTACGGTATCGAACTCGTCGGCGTCCGCACCGGCTGGCCCTACGGCGACTTCGCCTACGGCGTGGACCTCGGCCCGATGCTCTTTGGCGAGGTGCCCCTGGGGCTGCCCGTCTTCTTCTTTCCCCTAGTCCTGAACGCCTACCTGCTCGTCCTGTTGCTGGGCGGCGACCGGGTCGA
>JBEQBH010000237.1:0-2845 GCA_041639955.1 Halobacteriales archaeon
ACTCCCGGAACGTCGAGGGGTACAACGAACTCACCGTCGGCGAGCTGGCGGGTCCGACGACCGTCTCGGAGCTCCCGACGCCGGACCTGCCGGGCGGGCTGGCTGGCGGGGTAGCTTGGGGACCCGAGGGCGACCGCTTCGCCGTCAGTGTCACCGGGCGCACCGTCAACACGAACGTCTTCGTCGTCGAGACTGCCACGGGAGCGGCCACGCAGTGGACGCGTGCGCCGACGGCGGGCATCCCGCCCGAAACCTTCGTCGAACCGGAGGTCGTCCGCTTTTCGAGCTTCGACGGCCGGGCGATTCCGGCGCTGTTCTCGCTGCCGCCGGGTGCCGACGGCAACGGCGAGACGCCCGTCATTGTCGACGTCCACGGCGGGCCCGAAAGCCAGCGCCGGCCCTCGTTTGCCGGCCTGACCCAGTATTTCCTCTCGCGGGGTTACGCCGTCCTGGAGCCGAACGTGCGGGGGTCGACGGGCTATGGCAAGGCCTACACGCATCTCGACGACGTCGAAAAGCGGATGGACTCGGTGAAAGACCTCCAGGCGGGGGTGGGGTGGCTCCACGACCAGCCGGCTGTCGACCCCGAGCGCATCGTCGCGATGGGGGGCTCCTACGGCGGCTTCATGGTGCTGGCGGCGCTCGCTGAGTACCCCGACCTGTGGGCGGCGGGCGTCGACGTGGTCGGTATCGCGAACTTCGTCACGTTCCTGGAGAACACCGGCGAGTGGCGCCGAGAGCTACGGGAAGCAGAGTACGGCTCGCTCGACGACGACCGCGAGTTCCTGGAGTCCATCTCGCCTATCAACCGGGCCGACCGCATCACGGCGCCGCTTTTCGTCCTCCACGGCGCGAACGACCCGCGGGTCCCGGTCGGCGAGGCCGAACAGATAGCCGCCGAGGTCGAGTCCCACGGCGTCCCGGTCGAGCTGAAGGTATTCGACGACGAGGGCCACGGCATCAGCAAACGCGAGAACCGTATCGAGGCCTACACCCGCGTCGTCGACTTCCTCGACCGGCACGTGTAGGGGTGCGTGCTCGCCGATATCGCCGCTATTACCTGCTATCGACCGTTTCAGAGTCTGAAAACGATTGGCTGGCTTTATACGAGTCCGTGGCAACCACCCGGTATGGACGTAGCCAGCCGCTCCCGGTCACGAGTCAAGGAGCGGTTGACGCGAATCGAGGAGCAGTTCGGCCCGCCGGAGGTCACACAGACGACGTTCGAAGTCGACGAGGAGCGCTACCAGCAAAGCCTCGACCGGTCACGCGAGGGGCAACTGGAGGTGCGCTGTGTCGTCCGGGACGCCGACGGGGCGGTCCTCCTCCGGGAGGGGAACGGCGAGTGGCTTGTGCCACGCGGCCAGACGCGGCCGGACGAGGGGCTTTCGGAGGCGGTCAAGCGCATCGTCAGGGAGGCGGCGAGCGTCGACTGCACCGTCACCGACGCCGTCCGCGCCGACATCCACGGCATCCGAAACGAGGACGGGGAGTCCGAGGAGACGGTGTACCGGCTGACCGTCGTGTTCACCGCCAGGATAGTCGACTCGTCGAAGCCCTCGGGAGAGTCGGTGCGCTGGGACGCCGAGGCCGACGCTATCGGCGAACTCGTCTGAACGGGGTGTCGACTATGTCCGGACAGCGCCGGTCGTTCGCGACGCCCGTCAGACGACTCCGGTGACCGTCGCCGCCTCGACGGCCGCCTCCTCGCTCATCCCGTCGCCCAGGATGGTGTAGCGGTCCCGGATCTCGTGGGCTGTCGTCAGCGCCTCGATGACGGTGTCGCGGTCGATGTCCAGTTCGGCCGCCGTCGTCGGCGCGCCGATGGCTGCCAGCGCGTCGCGCACGTCGCGCCAGCGCCCCTGGGGGCCTGTGTGGAGGTACTCGGTCATGATGGCGCCGACGCCGACCTGATGGCCATGTAGCGCCGCAGTCGGCGCGATGCGGTCCAGCTGGTGGGAAAAGAGGTGTTCCGCGCCGCTTGCGGGGCGAGAGGAGCCCGCGATGGACATCGCCACGCCCGAGGAGACGAGCGCTTTCACGACAATCCAGGACGACTCCTCCAGGTTGCGCTTGATGGAGTCGGCGTTCTCGACGAGCATCTCGGCGGTCATCTGGGAGAGCGCGCCGGCGTACTCCGAGTACGGGACGTTTTTCAGCCGGTGAGCGAGCTCCCAGTCCCGGACAGCGGTGTAGTTCGAGATGATGTCGGCACAGCCGGCCGTCGTCAGCCGCCAGGGGGCCTCGGCGAGGACCTCAGTGTCCGCGACGACCGCAAGCGGCGGCTCCGCGGCGACGCTGTGGCGGGTGTCCTCCTCCGGAACGGAGCCCCGGCCCGAGACGATGCCGTCGTGGCTGGCCGCCGTGGGAATCGAGATGAACCCGCGACCGATGTGGTCGGCCGCCATCTTCGCGATGTCGATGGCCTTCCCGCCGCCGACGCCGATGAGGAAGCCGGGGTCGACATCCTCGGCGTGGCTGATTACCTCCTGGACGGCGTCGAAACTCGCCTCTTGGATGACAATCTCGGCCGGGTCGTACCCGGCCGCCGCGAACTGCTCGATGACCCGCTTCCCGGCGACCTCGTACGGTGTCGGGCTGGAGACCACCAGCGGCCGCCCGGTGAGGTGGAGCTCCTCGACGGCGTCCAGGGTCTGTGAGAGGACACCGTGGCCTACCACGACGTTTCGCGGGAGGCGTATCCACGTCGATTTATCGAACATACGTCCTCCTCCACACCGTGGTGGGAAAACGGTTTGTCATCGACCGGCGACCCGGCAACACATATTGGTAAGCATTAAATTCACTAGTGCTGATAAGTTTTATGTGATTTAATCGTGTCAGT
>JBEQBH010000238.1:0-2839 GCA_041639955.1 Halobacteriales archaeon
ACCGAGATTGTCGCCGGCTACCAGACCGAGTACTCCTCGGTGTACTTCGTGCTCATCTACCTCGGCGAGTTCATCCACATCTTCCTCGGTGGCGCCATCATCGCCACCATCTTCCTGGGCGGCCCGGCCGGCCCGGTGCTGCCGGGTATCGTCTGGTTCCTCATCAAGATCTGGGGCGTCTTCCTCTTCACCCAGTGGGCCCGCTCGGCGATTCCGCGTGTCCGCATCGACCAGCTCATCGAGATAGGCTGGAAGGGGATGCTCGTGCTCTCGCTTGCGAACCTACTCCTGACGGCGGCCATCGTCGGGGTGGTCGTCTGATGACTCCCGCAGCTCTCACAGGAGGCAGCTACCAATGATTGGCATCATGAAATCCATGGCGACGACGATGAAACACGCCCTCGACGGGGAGACGTTCACGGTGGAGTACCCTGACGTCGCCCCCGAGGTGAGCCCCCGGTTCCGCGGCGTCCACAAGTTCAGCCAGGAGCGGTGTATCTGGTGTCGGCAGTGTGAGAACGTCTGTCCGAACAACACCATCCAGATCGTCCAGGACGACCAGCGCAACGGCGAGCAGTACAACCTCCACATCGGCCAGTGTATCTACTGCCGGCTGTGTGAGGAGGTCTGTCCCGTCGACGCCATCCTGCTGACCCAGAACTTCGAGTTCACCGCGGACACGAAAGACGAGTTCGCCTACGACAAAGAGCAACTCAAGAACGTCCCGTGGTACAAGGACATCGACCCGCTGGAGTCGCGTGAGCCGGACCGAGGCGCGTGGATCGGCGAAGGCGACGGCGAAGTGGACTACCAGTAACGCTGTTTCGGCTTTTCGGCTGTTCGGTCTCGTTGCGACGCGTCGAACTTGTACACTCACTAGTTACGACTCGATACCGGTTAGTGCCTTCTTCGGACACTCGTCACGCGCACGACGACCACGGGCTCGCATGTAGTGTTAGGGAAGTTACCACTACCCCTCAGCAGGGGGGAGCGAGCAACGTTTCCGGCAAACAGTGGGGTGTTGCGCGCTCGCTCGCGCGAGACGAAAGAGGAATCTTCAAAGGGCCGCCGCCAAGAGACTCAACTAAGATGGCACTGTACGAGTCAATCGCGTTCGCGCTGTTCGCTCTGGTGACGGTGGGCAGTGCGGCCGGCGTCGTGTTAGTCCGTGACGTCTGGCATTCGGCGCTGTTACTGGGCGTCTCGTTGGTCAGCGTCGCCGTGTTCTACGTGCTGAACCAGGCGGCGTTCGTCGCAACGATGCAAATCCTCGTGTACGTTGGCGGCGTCCTCATCCTCATCACGTTCGCCGTGATGTTGACCCGAGAGGACGAATCCGTCGTCGAGGTGACGTCATGACGAACCGACCGCGTCTCAACACCGAGGGGAGCCTAGTGGCCGGACTCGCCGCCGTGGCGCTGTTTGCCGTCCTCGGTATCGTGTTCCTGACGGCCTCCTTCCCCGTGCCGGCGGGGTTCCCCGAGGGAGCGGCGATAACGAAGAGCCTGGGCGCGGCGATGTTCGACATCGCGCCCTCGGCCATCATGGGCGAGGAGGAGGCGGCCGTCCCCGGTGAGAGCTTCCTGGTCGCCTTCGAGGTTATCGACGTCCTGCTGGTCGCGGCCCTGGTCGGTGCGGTCATGCTGGCCCGACGCGAGGAAGCCGGTGAGATTGTCGGGCTGGGCACCGGGACGGACACGCCCGAGGACGCCGTCGCGGCCGACGGTGGTCAACAGACCGACGGCGGCGCCTCGTCGGACGGGGGTGAGAACTGATGGCGGTTCCGGCCCAGTACTACCTGCTGCTCTCGGCCGCGGTCTTCTGTATCGGGCTCTTTGGCGTGTTGACGCGGCGCAACGCGCTCATTTTCCTGATGTCGATCGAGCTGATGCTGAACGCGGCGAACATCAACTTCGTCGCGTTCTCGCTCCAGCACGGCAACCTCACCGGACAGGTCTTTGCCCTGTTCGGGATGGCCATCGCGGCCGCCGAGGTCGCCGTCGGTATCGGCATCATCCTCGTCCTGTACCGCAACTTCACTGACGTGGACGTGACCAAAGCGACGACGATGAGGTGGTAACGATGGCTGCATTCACATACGCTCCGGCGATTGTCCTGCTCCCGTTCGTATCGTTCCTGGTCGCACTGTTCCTTGGCGACCGGATGCCGAAAGGCGGCGCCCTCGCCGGTATCGGGGCGACCGGACTCTCGCTCGCGCTCTCCATCTGGGTCGCGCTCGACGTGGGCGGGTTCGTCGGGTCGACGACGGCCTACAACGAGTTCCTCTACACGTGGGTCGCCGGCGTGGGCTCCGTCACGCTGCGCTTTGGCTTGCTGCTCGACCCGCTGTCGGCGCTCATGCTGCTCATCGTGACCCTCATCGCCTTCCTGGTCCACATCTTCTCGCTGGGCTACATGAACGACGAGGGCGAGACCGGCCTCCCGCGGTACTACGCCGGTCTCGGGCTCTTCACGGCGAGTATGCTCGGCTTCGTCGTGGCAAACAACCTGCTGATGGCCTTCATGTTCTTCGAGCTGGTGGGGCTGTGTTCGTATCTCCTCATCGGCTTCTGGTTCCGCGAGGACGGCCCGCCCAGCGCGGCGAAGAAGGCGTTCCTCGTCACTCGCTTCGGTGACTACTTCTTCCTCATCGGCGTCGTCGGTATCATCGCGACGTTCGGGACGGGGCTCTTCGCGCCCATCCGTGAAGGCGGGGAGGTCGTCGCACAGAGCTTCCCGGCGCTGGCCGAGGAGGCAGTCGTAAACGGCGCGACCGAACACATCGCCATGCTGGACACCGTCGGCATGGGGCCCCAGGCCTGGTTCACGGTGCTTGGCC
>JBEQBH010000239.1:0-2831 GCA_041639955.1 Halobacteriales archaeon
CGTAACGTCGGCTGGCCCGGGAGCGGCCGAAACTCGATTCGGGCGTTCGCACTCGACCGTGTTGCACCACCGAACACCGGTCGGACCCACCGCCAGTACGTTCCGTGTTTCCGCTGGAAGTACGCGAACTCGTCACCGAATCGCTCGCCACGCTCGACAGGCATCGGCACGATTGTCTCGTCGGCGGCGATGTTGTCAATCGCTTCTTCGACGGTCTCGAACTCCTCGGGGAACCTGACTTTGCGGACCGTATCAGTATTGAGCGCGGTCTCGAACACCTTGATCCGGTGGCCCATCCACGCGTCGTCTACGACTGTCTGTGCGGCGACGCCGTCGTCGTAGAGGTCCGGCGGGAAAAACGGCGAATTGACGCCGAGCGCGAGCAGCGGACCTGCGAGCCGAACCGCATACCGGAAATACGACGGAAGCGCCTCAGCGCTTGGGACCTGGTAGTGGGGCTGGATCGACGTGATGAGGCTCTCGGGCATGATGGTGTCGGCCTCAAGCGAGACGTGTGGCGCGTCGAGGCGCTTACCTGTCGGAGCGTCGGTGTTCCCCATCGCGTGATAGCGAATCGAGTCGCTCATGTTGGTCGCGATGGTCAGCCCGTCGTCAGTGATGGAGTCTGTGAGATACTCACGTGCGGTTTCGCCGCTCGGTGGAATCGTCCACATACCGTCGCTGACCAGTTGCATGTCGTTGGCGTGAATCGGCTCCCGTGCCGCTGCCAACCGCCCTTTGACTTCGGCCTGCTGGGCTTCCATCCCGTGCTCGTTTAGCGGTTGGGGCGTCGTACTCATCTCGGCGTTGTGCAGTCCCAGTTCCTTCTCGAAGCCGATGAACGAGAGCGTCTGGCGAGGAATCCGCTCGAGTGTCCTCTCTTGTGGGTCGCTCGCTTCGCCAGCGCTTTGGTCGGTCGTCGAGTAGAACTCGTACTCGAGCCCGACCAGTCCCTGGGAGTTATCGAACGTTCCCTCCCTGACTTCGCGTTTGATGACTTCGGCATCCTCCTCGACTCGGGCCTGGAACTCGCGGTGGGAAACCCCCAACACGTCCCGTATCTCCGCTCCGAGCTCTGTCTCGGTCACGGCCGGCCTTCACCACTATGACACAAAAAGAGCATGGTCCGAAATCCGCAGGACGAACGCTGACGGCACGCTGGTGGGGACTGCGACAACGCATCGCTCAGCCAGGACAAGTGTGGCGAAATGGACTGCCCCGGACGGTCCCGCCCCCAGCGGAACGCACAAGAGTACTGACCGCTTATAAGACTCCGTGGCTGGCCCGCTTCGCTTTCGACACTCGACCGAACGCTGGAACGAGGACCGCGTCCGGCGTGACTTGCTCTCCCCGCTTGCGGATACCTTCGGCGCGGAACTGAACGGCCCGTGGTTCGCCCCGCCCGATGGGTGGGCGGCCCGCCGGCTGGAGATGGACAACGGCGACCTGGCGCTTTTCCTCTGGAACGGCCAGGAAGCGTACTGGCTCGGCAACACACAGACCCCCGAGACCCTCTGGCGGACGGACAAGCGCACCTTCGGGCGCAGTCCCGACCCCGTCGCCGAGTGGGCCCAGCGGGAACTGCTCGCCCAACTGGAGGTCGAGGACCCGTGGCTCACCGAGTACGAGGCGCTCGCGCACTTCTTCCTGCCCGTCTTCCTCTCGAAGGACGGCCGCGACTCCACGCGGACGTTCTTCCGCGACCACGCCGGCGGCTTTCCCGACGCCGACCGCGAGGAGGGACTGCGGTTCTACGACGACTTCCTTTCGACCGGCGTACTCGACGACTACCGCTACACGATGGCCAGCAAACTGGGGACCAGCCAGGGCTTTGACCTCTCGCGGATGCAGGCGACGATGGGCGAGTTCAACACCGCCAAGCTGCTCGTCGACGCGGGCAACGACATCGTCCCCGAGGTCGAACTGGACTCGGGCCACTCCGTCGACTTCCGCGTCGACGACACCCTCGTCGAGGTGACCCGACCGCGGCCGCCGAGCCGCCGCCAGATAGACACCGCTATCGGGGCGCTGAAAGCGTCGGGCGACGCCAAGACCCGCGACCAGCTGGCGGCTCACCCCGGCGCCGTCCTCGTCGTGGACTGTACCTCTTTTCGCGACGACGAGTGGCGACGCGTGCTCGCCGAACAGCCAAGCGTCGGCTACGAACCGCTCGTCGTCTTCCGCTATCGGCCCGACGGCCGGGTCCAGGGGTACTCGCGAGGGTCGCTCCCGTTCCCGCTGCCGTTCTGAGCGTGACACCGACCGCTCCCGTTCCCGGGGCCGTAAATACACCGCTCAGCGGGAGAAAATTTTCATAACCCCGCGACGAACCCGGCGATAGCGGCCGACCACTCGGCCGGGATACACATGGACATCGACCAATTCATCAGCGACAACAAGCCCGCGGAGGGCGGCGACACCTTCCAGCTAGAGAACAGCAAACTCCTCGACATCGCCGTCGACGGCTCGGTCACGACGAAGGCCGGCGCGATGGTCGCGTACGAGGGTGACCTCTCCTTTACCGGCAGCTCGAACGCCGAGGGGGGTATCAAGGGGTTCATCAAGTCGAAGGCGACCAGCGAGGGGACACCGGTGATGGAGGTCGAGGGGACCGGCCACCTCTACGTCGCCGACGACGCCAAGGAGATACAGATTATCGACCTCGACGCCGACGAGTCCATCTCGGTCAACGGCAACGACGTGCTGGCCTTCGAGTCGAGCGTCGACTACAGCATCTCGACCATCGGGAGCCTCTCCGGCGCCTCCGCGGGCGGCCTGACGAACGTCTTCCTCGAAGGGCCGGGACACGTCGCAATCACGACCCACGGTAA
>JBEQBH010000240.1:0-2811 GCA_041639955.1 Halobacteriales archaeon
CCGATGGGATGGGATTCGTTCGGCCTGCCCGCCGAGAACGCCGCCGAGGAGCGGGACACCAACCCCCGCGACTGGACGATGAAATGCATCGACCAGATGCGCGACCAGTTCGTCGAGATGGGCTTTGGCTACGACTGGGAGCGCGAAATCGCGACCTGCGAGCCCGACTACTACCAGTGGAACCAGTGGCTGTTCAAGCAGTTCCGCGAGGCCGGCCTGGTCGAACGGCAGGGCGCGGAGCTGAACTGGTGTCCCTCCTGTGAGACGGTGCTGGCCGACGAACAGGTAGAGGGGGAAGCAGAGCTCTGCTGGCGGTGTGACACCCCTATCGACCACCGCGAGATGGACCAGTGGTTCCTCACCATCACCGACTACGCCGAGGAACTGCGGTCCGACCTGGACGACCTGGAGGGGTGGCCCAACAACGTCCGGGAGATGCAGCGTAACTGGATTGGCAAGCAAGAGGGCGCCAGCGTCGGCTTCGAGGTGGGCGAGTACGGCCCGGTCGACATCTTCACGACGCGGCTGGACACCATCCACGGCGCGACCTACTTCTCGCTGGCGCCGGGCCATCCCGTGGCACAGGCAATCGCCGAGGACAACGACGAGGTCGCGGAGTACGTCGAGATGGCCGAGGCGGCCGACGAGGACGACCTCGACGTGACTTCGGGCGTCTTCACCGGCGAGTACGCCACCAACCCCGCCACGGGCGAGGAGATACCGGTGTACGTCGCCGACTACGTCCTGACGGACGTGGGGACCGGCGCGCTCTACGCGGTGCCGGCCCACGACGACCGCGACCACGAGTTCGCCACGCACCACGACATCGATATCCAGCAGGTCGTCGAGCCGGCCGAGGACGCCGACGTCGACCCCGAGGACGTAGACGTCCAGACGGAAGCCTACACCGAGGACGGGGTGCTGGTCAACAGCGGCGAGTTCGACGGGCTGGAAAGCGCCGAGGCCCGCGAGAAGTTCGTCGAGGTCTTCGACGGCGAGCACCGCACGGAGTACAACCTCCGGGACTGGGGCATCTCCCGACAGCGCTACTGGGGCACGCCCATCCCGATGATAGAGTGCGAGGACTGTGGCTACGTCGAGGTCCCCGACGCGGACCTCCCCGTCGAACTGCCCGAGTTCATCCACACCACCGGCAACCCGCTGGACGCCGCCGAGGAGTGGAAACACGTCGACTGTCCGGAGTGTGGGGCCGACGCCGTTCGGGAGACCGACACGATGGACACGTTCGTCGACTCCTCGTGGTACTTCCTGCGGTACGTCTCCCCGGACCTGGAGGCGGCGCCGTTCGACACCGAGCAGGCCAGCGACTGGATGCCCGTCGACCGCTACGTCGGCGGCATCGAACACGCCGTGATGCACCTGCTGTACGCCCGCTTCTTTACGAAAGTCCTCGACGACATCGACCTCGTCGAGGGGGTCCGCGAGCCGTTCCTCAATCTGACCAACCAGGGGATGGTGCTGGGCGAGGACGGCAACAAGATGTCGAAAAGCGGCGACAACGGCGTCTCGCCACAGCGTATCATCGACGAGTACGGCGCCGACACCGCCCGCCTGTTCATCATGGAGGCCGCCCAGCCCGAGAAGGAGTTCGCCTGGAGCCCCGAGGGAGTCCAGTCGGCCCACAGTTTCCTCCAGAACATCTACCGGCTCACCGACGAGTTCGCCGCGGGCGATATCGAGTTCGATGCAGAGTCGAGCTCGATTGCCGACTACGTCGCCCGCGAAATCGACGCCACGGCCGCCCACGCGACGGCGGAGTACGAACGGTTCCGCTTCAACCACGCCCTGCAGGCGGTGCGTGAACTCGTCTCCCTGCTACACCGGTACCGGGAGGCGACCGACCCCGACGGCGACACGTTCGAGCGCGGGCTCGTGACCGCCGCCAAGCTACTGGCCCCGGTCGCGCCCCACGTCGGCGAGGAGCTGTGGGAACGTCTCGACGGCGATGGGCTCATCGCCGAGGCCGACTGGCCACACGCCGCGGCCCCCGAGGGCTACGACACCGAGCGCCGGCTGGTCGAGAACACCCGCGAGGACGTCCGCGACATCGTCGACACGGTCGGCATCGAGGACCCCGAGACCATCACGCTCGCGGTGGCGCCCGACTGGAAACACGACGTGGTCTCGATAGCCCGCGAGGCCGACAACGTCGTCCCCGCCGTGATGCAAAACGAGGAGCTGCAGCGACACGGCGAGGCCGCCGCCGACTTCGCGAAGACGCTGGCGGGCCGGGCCAACATCGACGACCACCTGCCGCCGGAGCGGGAACTGGCCGCGCTGGAGCGTGCGGCGTGGCTCGTAGAGCGGGAGTTCGGTTCCGACGTAGTGGTTCAGTCGGCCGACGAGGCCGAGGACAGCCTCGCCTCGAAGGCCGAGCCCGGCCGGCCGGCCATCGATATCGCGGAGTAAGCGGCTCTCACTCCGGGTTCAACAGCCCGGCGTCGCCGAGGTCTCTGAGTACGTCTTCCGCGTGGCCGTCCGGGCGCACCCCCTCGTACAGCCCGACGACCCTGTTGTGGGCGATGACGAAGGTCGTCCGCTCGGCGTGGCCGTCCGCGAGGTCGACGCCGAACGCCTCGGCGACGTTCCCGTCGGGGTCCGCCAGCAGGTCAAAGGAGAGCCCCTCGCTCTCGGCGAACGCGGCGTGGCTCTCGACGCCGTCGGTCGAGACGCCGTAGACCGGGACATCGTACTCCTCGTATTGCTCGTCCTCGAACTGTCTGGCCTCCGTCGCACAGCCCGGCGTGTCGTCTTTCGGGTAGAAGTAAAGCACCGTCGGCGTCGCGAAGT
>JBEQBH010000241.1:0-2807 GCA_041639955.1 Halobacteriales archaeon
TGACCCAGCAGTACGAACAGGCCTACGAGCCCTTCGACGGACGCGACCTCGACGACACTGTCGTCTTCCTGCCACGGACCTACGGGAACTGGCTCAACCATCCCTTCCAGACACTCCGCAACGACCCAGGCTTCGACGGCGAGACGGTGTATGCCATGCAGCGCCAGCAGTTCGCCGTCGCCGACAGCTACCCCGACCGGACCTACTACCGGTACGTCTATCGGGGCCAGTGGGCGCCGTTCTTGGACAGGCCGGTCGAGCCGCGGCTCCAGCGCGTGCGAGTGTCCGGCGGGGAGACGGTGACGACCGACCTCTCGGCGTCGGTGCCCGCGGCGGCGGAGTCGGTCACTGTCCAGATACACAACGGGACGACGAATACCAGCGCCAACGAGTTCACGACCGCGACGGACACGTCACCGCTCTCCCTGCGCCTGCGTACCGATGCGAACCGGAGTCGCCTCAGCGGCGACACCCTCGCGGACAGTATCGCCGTGCCCACGCCCCAACGGGGGACGGTGACTGTCGTCGCCTTCGTCGATTACGGCGCGGACCGGGCCGTAAAGTACCGCTGGGTCCTTCCGGTAAACGAGACGGCTTCGAGTGTGCGGGCCCTGACACCGCGGATGGAAGTGTGCTGGTCCGAGCGGCTCTGTGGCGGACAGGCCGCCTACGTCCCCGGTGCCCACCGCGACGGTATCACGCTCAACGCAACGGTGAGACAAGGATGACAGAACTCGACAGACGCGACGTATTGAGAGCGCTCGGCGCGGCCGGCGTCGCCGTCGGCAGCGGCGCGGCGCTGCTCGAATGGGCCGACAACGAGGGCGACGAGAGCATCGTCACCGACCACGAGCAACGGACGCTGCACGCGGTTGCACGGACCGTCTACCCGAGTGAGGTGGACGGTGTCGGCTCGTTCGTCGACGGCTACATGTCCCGTCGGCTGCGGGCCGACCCGGAGCGGGCCGAGGCCGTCCTCGACGCGCTCTCGGCGCTCGACGACTACGCGCGGGAGTGGGAGGACGCCGACTTCCGGGAGCTTGACCCGGCAAAACAGGCGGAGACGCTCAGAGCGATGGGGGTGGCGGAGGCGGACCCCATCCCCGACGGCGCCCCCCGCGAGCGGGTGCGGCACTATCTGGTCAACGAGCTGGTGTACGGGCTCTACAGCTCGCCGACCGGTGGGGAACTCGTCGGCATCGAGAACCCGCAGGGCCACCCCGGCGGGACCGAGAGCTATCAGCGACCGCCCGACGGAGCGTGACTGCGGTCCGACGACCGGAGGCCGAGCTACCGGAGCCGCTCCTCGAACGCGACTTTCAGGATGGACTTGGCGATGGCCGCGCCCCCTTCGAACGGGTCGAGCTTGGTCTCGCCCTTGCGCTCGTCGTACTCGATGGGGCGTTCGCGCACGTCGTAGCCACGCATCAGCGGGCGCATCAGCAGTTCGGCCGAGAGCCCGGTGTTTTCGGTCCACTGTATCTTCTGGACGACCTCGCGGCGGTAGGCCCGCATCCCGGTCGTCGTGTCGTGGACGCGCTCGCCCATCGCGACGGAGGCAATCAGGGCGAACAGTTCGTTGCCGAGCTTGTTCAGCCCGGGCATCTCGTCGGCGCCGTAGTAGAGCCGGTCGCCGCTGACGACGTCGGCGCCGTCGTTGATTTCTTCGAGGAAGTCCGGCAGCCGCTCCATCGGGTAGGTGTCGTCGCAGTCGGTCGTGACGACCACCGGCCGGTCCGGTGCCAGGACGGCCGCGCGGACGGCGACGCCGTACCCCTGTGGCTCCTGTTCGATGACCGTCGCGCCGTGGTCGCGGGCGATTTCTGGCGTTCGGTCGCTGGAGCCGTCGACACAGACCACTTCGGCGCGGCCGTCGGTGACGGCCTCGATGTCCTCCAGCACCGTGGCTATCGCGTCTTCCTCGTTGTACGTACCCATCACCACGCTCAGGTCGTCGAACGTGTACTCCGAGCGGGACTGCTGTGAACTCATTACGCTACCTCTCTCGCGGGGGGTTTAGTATTTTTAGGTTTGCCAAAAAATTCATCGTCGCACAGACAGGAGTCCCGTTCAGGCGGACGGCGGGGCGTCTCTGGCGACCCGTATCTCGTAGGCCTCGATGTCCTCGTAGGCGGCGACCTGTCCACCCACGTCGACCGGCCCGTCATCAGTCTCGACGATAAGCGTCGCCACCTCCCGGTTCGGCCCGAACGAGACCTCATCGACGCGCCCTTCGACGACCCAGCTATCGCCGGTCGCGACGTTCCGCCCTTCGATTGTCGCGTAGAACTCCCCCTCCAGCGCGGCCAGGTCCGAAATACATCGACGGATGGTGCCGTAGCGCCGCGGAAACGGGAGTTCGGTGTCGGCGGTCGCGATGGTGTCGGCCGTCGTCCAGAGGACGGTGTTGAGAAAGCCCGAGACGAGAAAGCCAAGCTCCGAGCGGTTGAAGATGACGCCGTAGCGGTCGGAGGCCCCTCTGACTGATTCCCGTGTCGCGTACATCGAGTAGTTCCCGTCGGCGACCGCCACCACCGGCGTCGTGATGCCCCGTCGCCCCTTGACCGTGGTCGCGACGGCGTCGTAGTCGAACCTCTCAGGGTCGGGCGCGTCGGCGGCCGGCGACAGCAGTATCTCCGTGGCGATACCCGCCTCCCGCCGGCTCCGGAGCGTGTCCTCGAAACGGTCCAACAGTGCGGGCGTCAGCGACAACAGGAGTTCGTACTCGGCGGCGTCGATGATGTCCTCCAGATACCGCAGGATTGTCGGCCGGGACTTGACCAGCGAGACGGCTTCGGGCTCTCGTG
>JBEQBH010000242.1:0-2807 GCA_041639955.1 Halobacteriales archaeon
CGGCCCGAAGGAGTTCTTCTTCCACGCCATGGGTGGCCGCGAGGGGCTGGTCGACACGGCGGTCCGGACCTCCAAGTCCGGCTACCTCCAGCGTCGGCTCATCAACGCTCTCTCCGAACTCGAAACGCAGTACGACGGCACCGTCCGGGACACCTCGGACACCATCGTCCAGTTCGAGTTCGGCGAGGACGGCACCTCCCCGGTCGACGTCTCCTCGGGCGCCGAGGGGCCGGCCGTCGACGTTGAGGAGATAGCGGACAACGTCCTCAACGAGGAGTTCGAGAGCGAGCAACAGAAAGAGAGCTTCCTCGGGCAGACGACCGAGCGGACCAACCTCTCCGAACACGCGGACGACTGGTGGATGGCGGAGGGTGACGACTAATGGTATCCGACGACATCGAGGCCGTCGTCGAGGACACGGAGCTCCCCCGACGGCTGAAAGACGAGGTGTACAGCACGATAGAGGCCCGCGGCGTCGGCGTCGAGGACGCCGACCGCATCGCCCAGGCCGTCGAGTCACGCTACATGCAGACCCGCGTCGACCCGCTGGACCCGGTCGGGACCGTCTCGGCCCAGTCCATCGGCGAACCCGGAACGCAGATGACGATGAACACGTTCCACTACGCGGGCGTGGCCGAAATCGACGTGACCCAGGGGCTCCCTCGGCTCATCGAGCTTGTCGACGCCCGGAAGACTCCCGACACGCCGATGATGACCGTCCACCTGGACGAGGAGTACGCCGACGACCGCGAGAAGGCCCACGAGGTCGTCTGGAAGATAGAGGCCACGCGAATCCTCGCGCTGGGTGACATCTCCACGAACGTCGCGGACATGCTCGTCCAGATAGACTTAAACGAGGAGACGCTGCAGGAACGGTGGCCCACGGTCGACGACACCGAGGCCATCGCCGAGGAGATAGCCGAGACCATCGAGTCGAACCTCGGCGTCAAGACCCGACAGGCCGGGACAGTCGTCGAGTTCGGCCCCGAGGAGCCCAGCTACCGGGACCTGCTCCAGCTCGTCGAGGAGCTGCGCGAGATAGTGTTCAAGGGCATCGACGAGATATCCCGCGTCGTCATCCGCAAGGAAGAGGTCGACGACGGCGAGGAGTTCGTCCTCTACACCGAGGGCTCGGACTTCGGCGAAGTGCTCGGCATCGAGGGCGTCGACGCCTCCCGGACTACGTGTAACAACATCCACGAGATATACCGCAGCCTCGGCGTCGAGGCCGCCCGCGAGACGCTCATCAACGAGACGATGAACACCCTCGAAGAGCAGGGGCTTGACGACGTGAACGTCCGCCACCTCATGCTGGTCGCCGACATCATGACCAACGAGGGGACCATCGAGTCCATCGGCCGCCACGGTATCAGCGGCTCGAAGGACTCCGTGCTCGCCCGTGCAGCGTTCGAGGTGACGGTGAACCACCTGCTCGACGCCGCCATCCACGGCGAGGTCGACGAACTGGACGGCGTCACGGAGAACGTCATTGTCGGCAAGCCCATCAAGCTGGGCACCGGCGACGTCGACCTCCGGATGGGCACCACACAGGACTGATGGGCGTCGAAATCTCGGACGAAGCGCGGCGACTGGTCGCCCTCTTCGAGGACGAAGCCGGCGTCACCGTCCGGGATTGCGTCGTCGACGAGGACCACGACCAGGTCGTCTACCTCGTCAAGCGCGGCCAGATAGCCGACGCCATCGGCCCCGGCGGCACCAACGTGAGCCGCGTCGAGGAGCAACTCGGCCGGGACGTGAAGCTCATCGAGGACGCCGAGCGGGCCGAGGACTTCGTCGCCAACGCCCTGGCGCCCGCCGCCGTCTACAACGTCACGGTCTCGGAGAACGGCGACACCGTCGCCTACGCCGAGGTGCCACAGGAGGACCACGGCGCCGCCATCGGCCGCGACGGCCGCAACATCGACGCCGCCCGCCGGCTCGCACAGCGGCACTTCGGCATCGACGGCATCGAACTGACCTGAGACGGTCGTGTTTACTTTAGCCGCCATTGTTACTGAGAGCCAGAAAGCCCCGGCCAGCTAAACTCGGGGGCCTTGCTGCGGTCCTCACTACGTTGCGGTCCTTGCGGCAGCCGCCTTCGTTTAGCTGGCCGCCCCTTTCAGCCCCACCCGTAGCCGGTTGAGTAGCCGGCATGGGTGGGGCTGAAAGGGGCCGCGTTCTCGGCGAACCCCGACGACGCAAGCACGCGAAGCGCGCGCAGCGAGTCGCGGGAGCCGAGAACGCGGGGGCTTTCTGGCTGTTAGAGTCCAATTTGCGTAACTAAACAACATTCCCGAGACGACCCTGCACTTTAGGGTCCCGCGGCTCCCATTCCGGCCAGCGACCGCTATGAGCGACCCGATGGAGTACCACGAGGCGGCGGCCCGGCAGGAGGAACGCATCTACGAGACGTCGGCGGCGGCGACCCGGCGCCGGCGCGTCCGGGACCTGCTGGAACCGGTGTCCGGCGACAGCGTCCTCTCGATTGGCTGTGGCCCCGGCTTCGAGCCGGCCGAACTCGCCCCAGTCGTCGGTGACCGCGGGCGCGTCCTCGGGCTCGACCGGAGCGACACGATGCTGGGGCTGGCGGCCGGTCGCTGTCGCGAGTACGAACAGGTATCGCTCGCGGCAGGCGACGCTGCCGCGCTGCCGGTCGCCACCGATGCCGTCGACGCGGCGACCGCCGTGCAGGTGTACGAGTACGTCCCGGACGTGGATAGGGCGCTGGCCGAACTCAACCGGGTCCTCGACCCGGCGGGGCGCGCCGTCATCTGTGACGCTGACTGGGACGCGGCCGTCTGGCGGTC
>JBEQBH010000243.1:0-2806 GCA_041639955.1 Halobacteriales archaeon
TCCCGGATTTTGGAGGTCGTGTGTTGCTCGACGGCGCGCTCGACGGCCTCGCGGTCCATCCCGACGCCGTCGTCGGTGACGCGGATCCCCTCGCGGCCGCCGTCTTCGACGCTTACCGTGACGCGGTCGGCGTCGGCGTCGATGGCGTTCTCGACGAGTTCTTTCACCACCGAGGCCGGCCGCTCGACGACCTCGCCGGCGGCGATGCGCTCGACGGTCCGCTCGTCGAGTTGCCGGATGTCTCCTGGCGTCTCCCCCATGCTCTTGTGTCCGGTAACGGACCGGTCGACTTGAGGCTGTCCCAGCGGATAGTGTCGTGTCAACAATTAACACTCTGGAGCCCGTAGCTGACATCGGTGGTCCCGTATGTGTCACCACAGAGGCGACATCCCCGAGGAAATGCCTGACTGGACAATGGAGCGAGCGGACGACGACGCCGAGGAGCAGACCGGAGACGAACTGCCCGAGTTCCTCAACGAAGACGGTGAGGAAGTGTCGGTATTGACCGACGGTTCGGGGGAGGAATAACGGCACAGCCGCTCGTTTCGAACCGTACACTGAAGTGGCGGCACGCGGTCGTGTGACCAATGGAGCAGTACGACCGCCTCTACGAGTTGTACGAGACGGTGGACACGGAGACGGTGCGGGCCTATCAGGAGCTTGTCGACCTCTTCCCGCCGCTGCGGTCGACTGTCGGTCTGAGCCAGTGGGAGAGCGCACGGAGGGAACTGGACGAGCGGAAGTCGACCATCGCCGAGCGGTTCCCCGAGCCGTACGCGGAACTCGCCGCACATCTGACGCGAGAGGAGGCCTTCACCGCGCTGGACCTGTACTCGAAGTACGACCGGACGGTGAACGTTCTCGTGTTGGACGTCGACGAGACGCTCCGGTCGGCCGGCGACACGGACAACGAGATTCCCCGTCCGACGCTGCATCTGCTGACGGAGTTTCACGAGCGCGGGATACCTATCGTCGTCTGTACCGGCCAGACCCTGGAGAACGTCAAGGGGTTCATGATACAGGGGCTCGGCAACGACATCGTCGAGTCGGGGTCGTTGAGCGTCGTCTACGAGACCGGCAACGCGGTGTTCACGGCGAACCACGGCACCGACACCAAGCGGCTGCTGTACGAGGGGCTGGACCCGGTTATCGTCGAGACGTTCGACGACGTGCGCGGGCGGGTCCTCTCAGAGGCCCCCGACACCCTCCGACGGAGCTGTCACCTCCAGGGCAACGAATTCAACGTGACCATCAAGCCCAACGCCGAGGTCGGCAGCGAGCGGGCCGTCGCGGTCATCGACGAGGCCATCCGCTACTTCTGTGGGCTCGTCGGCGAGGCACTGGCCGACGCGGTCGACGCGGACGTGGCCGACCCCAGGCGGCTCGCGCGGACCTACTTCGCGAACGACCCCGAGATACGGAGAGTCCTCGACGAGGGTGACGTGGCCCGCGACGGCGACCTCGACGGGGCGCCCGACCCGTTCATCGACGCGCTAGAGCGCCTCGACGTGGGCTATTACGAGGGCGATGCCGCCGAACTCGTCAGCCTCGAACTGGACAAGCCAACCGGCGTCAGGGAGGCCCTGGACGTGCTCGGCATCGAGGACCCCTTCGCCCTGGCGATGGGCGACTCCAAGAGCGACCTGCGGGTGATGGAGTGGCTGGCCGAGAGCGACCGCGGTATCGCCGCGGCCCCGGAACACGCCTCCGAAATCGTGTTAGACCACGTCAACGACCGGGACGAGCTGGTGTACGCGGCCGGCGAAGCGAACACCGTCCTCCGTATCGTCTACGGGATGGAGCTGCTGGCGGCTATCGACGGGATGTAGGCCCCAAACGGTTAGACTATCTGGGCCGTAGTTCCGGTATGAGTCTCGATAGCGTCTTCGGCCAGGTGCCCGACCCGAGCTCCTACTCTTTTCCCGACTACGCACTGCCACAGGGGGACCCGGTCCGGCCGGTCGCCGTGACCGCCGAGGAGCTGACGGCGCTGCTGTCCCTCTACGAGACGTTCGCCGCCGTCGACCCGACCGGCGCCGGCTCGAACCCGTTCGTGCGGGCGACCAGCGAGTTCCTGGAGCAGACGTTCGGGACGACCCTAGAGCGGCCCGACGAGCGGCTCCACGACGACATCGCCGACCTGCTCTCCGAGTTCTCCGAGGACCTCGGCGGCGACTCGCTGGGCGTCGTCGACGTGACGCCGGCGCAGTTCCGGACCATCTATTTCTTCCTGACGGCGTGCAAGGCCTACCACGTCGCCCCGCACATCCGGTTTTCGCCCGACGAGGGCGGTGTCGAGACGCTGCTTGCGGTGTACCAGCGCGTCGTCGACCAGGAGTTCTACCTGAAACGGCCCCGCTCGGTGCTGGAGTAGCTACCGCGAGGTCATCGGCGCCGAGCAGCGCAGACAGAGCGTGTGGTCGGTGACCCAGTTCACGTCGGTCGAGTCGCAGTCGGGACACCGGAAGTTCGCGTTGTTGTACTCGGTGGTGCCCCGTGGCGCGGCCAGATATCCGGCGTCAACGACCCGTGTCAGGAGGCTTCCGAACCGCTGGCGCTTGAGCCGGGCGCGGTGGGCGAGAAAACCCCCGATATCGGTTGGGTCCGAGCCGTGGAACTCCTCCCACGGCACCGCTATCTCTCCGTTGGCCGGGCCGCGGGCGACCTGCCTGAGCAAGTCGGCCGCCGCCTGAAACAGCGGGGTGGTCGTCAGCGTGTTCACGTCGTCGACGGTGTCGCTGGCGTCCCGGTAGGCCTGCTCGGCGTCGTCGTAGGCCCCGGTGATACCGTCCAGGCCGCCGATGGC
>JBEQBH010000244.1:0-2805 GCA_041639955.1 Halobacteriales archaeon
GCCGTTACCTCTGCCGTCGGCTACGCCAAGCGAGAGGCGATTCGTGACGGACTGGTGGGCCTGCGGGAACGCGGACCGTTCTGACACGCCCCCGGACCTGTCCTCCCCGCTCGGCCGTCGGGACGGTTGGGTCGTGCGAACACGATAGCGGGGTTTTAGCGTCTCGGCCACCTAGTCAGAGTATGCAGTGGCAAACCGACTGGGGGCTCCGCGGGCGGATGGCCCTGACGATGTTTCTCCTGTTTGGGCTCTACATCGTCTTTCTGGGCGTCCTCACGCTGTACTTTGGCGACCGACTGCTCCCTATCGTCCTCGTGATGGGCCTGTTCATGGGCGCGCAGTTCCTCTTCAGCGACAAGCTCGCGCTGTACTCGATGGGCGCCCGCGAGGTCGGCCCCGAGGAGTATCCCGAACTCCACCGGACAGTCGAGCGCCTCTCCCAGCAGGCCGACCTCCCGAAACCGAAAATCGCGGTCGCCGACTCCCGGACGCCAAACGCCTTCGCGACGGGGCGCTCCCAGGACAGCGCCGCCGTCGCCGTGACGACGGGTATCGTGGACCTGCTCGACGACGAGGAACTGGAGGGCGTGCTGGCCCACGAACTCGCCCACATCAAGAACCGGGACGTGATGGTGATGACCATCGCCTCCTTCCTCTCGACTATCGCCTTCCTCGTGGTCCGCTGGGGGTGGCTCTTCGCGGGCGGCCGCGACCGCGGCGGCCAGCAACAGGCGCCGGTGTTCGTCGCGATACTGCTCTCGCTCGTGGTGTGGATTCTCTCTTTCCTGCTCATCCGCGCTCTGAGCCGGTATCGGGAGTTCGCCGCCGACCGCGGCGGCGCCTCGATAACCGGCCGGCCAGCGGCGCTGGCGACCGCGCTGATGAAGATAGACAGCGGGATGGAGAAGGTGCCAAGCGAGGACCTGCGAGGCCAATCGGAGATGAACGCCTTCTTCATTATCCCCATCCGCGCGGGCTTCATCGGGCGACTGTTCTCGACGCACCCGTCCACGGAGAAGCGAATCGAGAGACTGCGTGACCTAGAGCGGGAACTGTGACCCGGACCTGCCCCTCTGTCTGCTGCTACCGTTATTGCTAACGGCCAGAAAGCCCCCGGCCCCTTTCAGTCCCGCCCGGTCGGCCGGTCAACGGGACGGGACTTTCCGGCTGTCATGACTGGACACTACCGTTCTCGGGGCATCTCCCACGACTGCTAGAACGACAATCGCCTTACCGCTCGCACCCCATGGTCGGATATGGGACTGCTTTCCGGACTCAAGAGCGTCCTCGGGATGCGGGCGGAGGCCGACGCGACCCGGGACGCGGACCCCGACGACCTCTTCGGGATGTCGACGGCCCACATCACCATGGAGGCCGAGCTGGGCTACGCCCCCACCGGCGACGCGGCGCTGTGTTTCGGCGACGTGGACAGCACGGACTTTGCGGCGGCCACCGACGAAGTCGAGGCCATCCTCGACGCCGGCGAGGCAGAGACCGGCACGCGGGCCGACTTCGTCGGAGACAGTCACGGCTACCGCTGGGTCGTCCTCCACGACGACGACTTCGACGACCTCGTCACGTCCATCCACTTCGCCGCCGACACGCTCATCGAGCGCCGGTACGGCTCGCGGCTGCTCGCCGCACTCTTTGCCTTCGAGGACGAGCGAAGCGACCAGCGCGCCTACTGGGTGTACTCCTTCCGCCGGGGGGCGTACTACCCCTTTGCGCCGGACGCGGACCACGAGCGCGACCAGGCGACGGAGTTCAAACTGGAGAGCGAGCTCGACGGCGAACTCAGCGTCGAGGACGACAAGGCCTACTGGTACCCGCTGTGGCCCGACCGCGCGGGCGACCACCCGTGGGAGTGACGCTGTCAGTGCCTGACATCGCTGTCTACGACCACCTGCGCTCGACCGCTCCCGATGCGGACGGCGCGACCTATCGGGTCGTCGGCACCGGCGCCGACACGGTGACGCTCCTGCGCGTCTCCGACGGCAACGGTCGACGGGCGAACACGGGGGAGGTCGTCACCGTGCCACGGGAGTCTCTGGACGCCTTCGAGACGGCCGAGAACCCCGACGGGAACCGGTCGCTCGGGGCGACGCTGCGCTCGGCTGGCAGCGCCGTCTACTGGTCTCTCCGCGGGGCAGCGCCGCTTCGCCTGGCCGGCTTCGCCCTCGTCGTCGGTGGGGCGGTTCTGAGCGGGGCACCCGTTGCTGTGCCCGCGCCCGCCGCCGACGGGCTGTTGCTGCTCGGCGCGGTCGGCATACTGGCCTCGTGGGTCCGGTGAGGCTCCCCCCTTCCCTTCTAAACGTCCCGATATCACCTCGACTCACCCCGGTGCAGTCCCTCGGTTTCACTTTCACTACGCTGTTAACGGGGGTTTATATCCCGTCGGGCGTAAGCCACGTCCATGTCCGAAGCTGCAGACCTCGAAGACCTGCCGGGCGTGGGGCCCGCGACAGCGGAGAAGCTCAAAGACAACGGCTTTGACTCCTATCAGGGGATCGCCGTCGCCTCTCCGAGCGAGCTGTCGAACACCGCCGACATCGGCGAGTCCTCCGCATCCGACATCATCAGCGCCGCCCGCGAGGCCGCCGACATCGGCGGGTTCGAGACGGGCGCCGCGGTGCTCGAACGCCGTGAGCAGATCGGGAAGCTCTCATGGGGCGTCGACGAGGTCGACGAACTGCTCGGCGGCGGCGTCGAGACCCAGTCCATCACCGAGGTGTACGGTGAGTTCGGTGCCGGGAAGTCACAGGTGACCCACCAGCTCGCGGTCAACGTCCAGCTCCCCGCCGAACA
>JBEQBH010000245.1:0-2787 GCA_041639955.1 Halobacteriales archaeon
ACCATCGATCACTCGCCGCCCGAATATATCGAGAAGTCCGGCGCGGACGTGTTGCCGGAAGCGCCCGAGGCCGAGGACCACCGTCAGGTGTTCGTCTTCAAATCGGAGATAGAGTGGGTCGGGGAGTCGGTGAACTTCTACATCTACATGCTCCCCGAGTACGAGCCACTCGCCGAGGCGATGATGGAGCACGCCGACACCGAGGGCGACGCCATCCCCATCGATAAGCTCCAGACGTTCAACGAGATGACGACGAAGGGGACCCAGCAGGCCGCCGACAACGTCGAGATGATGACGGGGATCCCGACCGACGCCGAGGTGACACAGATAAGCTTCGCCCCCATCGAAGACGTCCCCAAACAGATCGGGACCGACACCTACGTCGGGACCGTCGTGGAGTTTACGGGGGTCCCCAGCGGCTATCTCATGGTGCTGTTCGACGAAGTTTCGGCGGTCAACGTCGCCGAGGCGATGATGCCCGTCGAGATGGAGGGCGACGAGTTGACCGCCCAACACGAGGCGGCCATCGAGGAACTCGGGAACATCATGACCAGCGGCTTCGTCGACGGCTGGGCGAACGTGCTCCAGACGTCGGTCGACCACACGCCCCCGAAGCTCGTCCACGACATGGGCCGCTCTATCGTCGACCCGCTTGCGGCACAGGTCGGCCAGCATCAAGAGCACGCCTTCATCATCGACTCGAGGATGCGGACCGACGACATCGAGTTCAGCGCCGAGATTCACGCGCTGCCCAACGAACAGGAACTGCGGGCGGCGCTCGATGACCTGGATGTCGAGCGCGCCGACGAGACCGAGGCCGACGTGGAACAGATATTCGAATAATGAAAGTCTACGACGGCAGCCAGACGGAGGCGGGCGAAGAGACCGAGCCCGAGCGGCTGAAAGTCGGCATCGCGGAGTACGAGGTGACGACCGACTCGGCGGTGCTGACCACGAGCGGGCTGGGCTCCTGTATCGGCATCGCGCTGTACGACGAGCCGACGGGCGCCGCCGGGCTCGTCCACATCATGCTTCCGACTGCCAAAGATGTCGAGGGAGGCAACCGGGCGAAGTTCGCCGACACCGGCGTTACCGAACTGGTCGAGGCGCTCGAAGACGCCGGCGCCTCGACGGAGACCATGGAGGCCAAGATAGCCGGCGGTAGCGACATGCTCGACTTCTCGGAGAACGGCTCCTCCATCGGCTCGCGGAACCTCGAACAGGTCCGGGAGACGCTCGCTGAGTACGACATCCCTATCGCGGGCGAGGACGTCGGCGGGGATCACGGCCGGTCACTCCGGCTGGAGGCCGACTCCGGGGACCTCGTGGTCAAGAGCGCGAACACGGACTCGGTCACGCTCTGATTTCCGCTATTGAAACTGCTCTCGTGTGCCGCGTGTCGTGTCGCGTCAGACAGACGGCAGTCACGTGTCTGTCGCGAGCGCGGCTCTCAACCGCTCTACCGTTACATCTCCAGATGAAACGGCGCTTGGAACCGGTGGTCCCCCTCGAAACGACTTTATTTAGAGAATGCGGGTATTCAAATAACCATTTTGTTATCAACTATGATAAGATAGACGGAATATTCAAGGGTATCTGCGGGAGTTATTCTAAACGATGAGTAGTCTCGCTCTCGTGCCGACGCTACAGGCACTCGCTCCGGACGTGGCCGCGCTGGTCCCAGCGCTCGTCGTGTTGCTGTCCGGGGGCCTGGTCGGGATGAGCATCAAGAACATGTTCGACTCGATCATGTCGGACGACGAGAGCGACGAGGACACCAGCGGCGGTGACGACATGGGCGGTGGCGGGCTGATGGGTGAGGACGCCGGCGGTGACGGTGGCGACGACCTCGGGGGACTGGGCGGACTGGACGACGACGGCGGCGACATGGACGGCTTCGGCGACGACGAGTTCGGGGACATGGAAGACGCCACCGGCCCCGACACCGACGAGCTGGAACACCGAATCGACGAGCTGGAAAACGAGGTCGGGAGCCTCTCCTCGACGGTCAACACCGTCCGAACGGAGAACGAGTCCATCTCCGAGTCCGTCGACGAAGTACAGGAGAACGTCCGGAAGCTGCTGGACATCTACGAGATGGTCACCCGCGGCGTGAACCCCTTCGCCGACGACGTCGACGCCGGCATGGGTGGCGGCGGCATGGGTGATGGCTCCTTCGGTCTCTTCGACGACGACGGCGGCGACGACGGTGAGGACATCGACGACGACGTCGCGAGTGCCGACGCGGAAGGGTTCTTCGACGAGGACCTGGTCGAGGACGACGGGATGGCGATGGACGACGAGATGTCCATGGACGAGGGCGACGATATGTTCGACGACGGCTTCGAGGACGACCTCGATGACGGCTTCGAGGACGACGGCGGCGAGTTCGACGAGGAGTTCGAGGAGGACGATATGAGTATGGACGACGGGCTCGATATGGACGACGAGAACAGCGACGACGACGGGGAGGGCGGCAAGTCCTTCGCCGAACTGAAAGACGAGTACGAGTCGGGCGACGCCGAGTGGGCCGACGGCGAGGAGGGCGACGAGACGTCCGACAGCGACGAGATGCTCGATGACAGCGACGAGATGCTCGACGGCGACGGGTTCGACGAGGACGGTCTCGAAGATGACGACCTCTTCGACGAGGTCATCGAGGACGATAGCGCCGAAGCGGACGGTATGGAGGCCGCTGAAACCGAACCCGAGCCGGAACCAGAACCTGAGCCAGCTGTCGAACCGGAGCCCGAACCCGAGCCGGAACCAGAACCCGAGCCGGCCGTC
>JBEQBH010000246.1:0-2784 GCA_041639955.1 Halobacteriales archaeon
GGCCCGGCGCCTACGACCAGGCCAAGGAGATGGCCGACCGCGCCGAGGTCGACTTCTACGGCGACCCCGACGAGGACGACCCGGTCAAAATCGCCCGCGACGGGCTGGACGCGACCGAGGAGGCCGACGTCCGCATCGTGGACACGGCGGGTCGGGACGGGTTGAACGAGGAGCTCATCGAGCAGATAGAGCGCATCGAGAAGGAGGTAGAGCCCGACCGCAACCTGCTGGTGCTGGACGCCGCGATGGGCCAGAGCGCCAAGAGCCAGGCCGCCGACTTCCAGGACGCTATCGGCATCAACGGCGTCGTCATCACCAAACTCGACGGGACGGCCAAAGGTGGGGGCGCACTCGCCGCCGTCGACGAGACCGACTCGACGATTGCCTTCCTGGGCTCCGGGGAGACGGTCAAGGACATCGAGCGCTTCGAGCCGTCGGGCTTTATCTCCCGGCTGCTCGGGATGGGGGACCTGAAACAGCTCACCGAGCGCGTCGAGCGGGCGATGGAGGAGACCGGCGCCGAGGAGGAAGACTGGGACCCAGAGCAGATGCTCGAGGGCAGTTTCACCCTCAAGGACATGCGAAAGCAGATGGAGACGATGAACAACATGGGCCCGCTGGACCAGGTGATGGACATGATTCCGGGGATGGGCGGCGGGCTGATGGACCAGCTCCCCGACGACGCCATGGACGTGACCCAGGAGCGGATGCGGGATTTCGACGTCATCATGGACTCGATGACCGAGGAGGAACTGGAGAACCCGCGCATCATCGGCCAGTCCCGAACCGAGCGTATCTGTCGTGGCTCGGGCAAACCCGAAGAGCGGGTCCGTGAACTGCTCGAACAACACAAGCAGATGTCCCAGATGCTAAAGCAGTTCCAGGGGATGGGCGACGGCGACATGGAGCGGATGATGAAACAGATGCAACAGGGCGACGGCGACATGGGCGGCATGGGCGGTATGGGCCCGTTCTGAGTTTTCACTGGCTGGGAATTGCCGGTTTCGCTTTTCGTATTGCTTACTAACAACGTCGTATGGCCGAGTCGAGCGGAAGCTTCATCGAGTGGGTGGACGACCGGTACAGCACGGACATCGACCGGTTCGACGAGCAACACAAGCACCTGTTTGGCCTCCTGAACGACCTGTACGTGGCTATCGATGAGGGCCACTCCGAGGAGACGGTGGGTGACATCCTCCAGGAACTCGAACGCTACACGGAGTATCACTTCGGCGACGAGGAGGAGTTCATGCAGGACTGTGGCTACGCGATGGACTGTGCGGACTGTTTCTACGAGCACCGCGATTTCCACGAGGAGTTCGTCGAGACGGTGGGGGAGTTCCGCGAGCGCCACGAGAACGGCGAGGAGATAACGCTCGACGTCTTGGAGTTCACCAGGGAGTGGCTGGACGCCCACATCGGCGGCGACGACGTCGACCAGAACTACAGCGAGTACTACACCGAGTCGGTCCCCGACGACTACGAGTACCAGCCCGGCAAACTGAACAAGACGCGCAAGGGGACACGGACCTACGAGGCCGACGACACGGCGGTGGCCCTCGGGAGCGACGTCCACGTCGGCGGCGACATCTCGATTCCCCACGGGTCGATGGCCGACTGGCTCGCGCGGCTGGTCGACCGTCACGGCGACCGGCCGGTCGCGCTGGTCCCGAACGGGGACGGGTACGCCTCGCGGACGTTCCGGGAGCTGTACGACCAGGCGTGGGCGGTCGCTGGCGGACTACTCGAATCGGGCATCGAGCCCGGAACGTCGCTGGGTATCTGTGCACGGTCCTCGTACGTCTGGTCGGTCGTCGACGTCGCCTGCCACCTCGCCGGCATCGTCTCCGTCCCGATATACCCCGACCAGAGCAGCGAGCGGGCCGTGGCCATCGAGACGACCGCCGGCGTCGACACGCTGGTGGTCGACGACGCCGCGAGCGCGGCCGTCAGGGAGGCCGCGGGGACGGTGTTCGACATCGACAGGCTCCCGACCGCGGAGCGGGAGTCGCTGCCGGGGTTCGACGACACCGCCACCGACGTGGCCACCGTTATCTCCCCGCTGGGCGGGGACATGGAAACGCTCGGCTACGCCGTGACACACCGGAACCTGCTCGCGGCCGTGGCGATGCTCGGCGAGCAGTTCCCGCTCACCCGCGGGTCGACCGGCACCAGCCTGGTGCCACAGGCCCACGTCTTCCAGCGCGTCGCGACGTACTACCTGTGGGACAACGGCGCCGCGGCCGCCTACATCCCGGCCGACGACCTTACCGGGGGGCTCCAGGCGGTCGACCCGGACGTCCTGGTCGGCGTCCCGCGCGTGTACGAGCATCTGGGTGAGGAGTTACAGGCGGAGATAGACGACCTGGGCGGCCTGAAGGGGCGCCTCGCCGACGGCGCCGCCAGGGACCGCGGGAAAGCGTTCAGGGAGGGCAAGAGCGGGTCACTGACCGACTCCGCGGCCGCTAGAGTCGTGTTCTCGCCGCTGCGGGAGTCGTTCGGGCTCGCGGACTTGGACTACGCGCTGTCGGGCACCGACCCACTCGATGCCGACCTGGTCGAGTTACTCTGGGGCTGTGGCATCCCGGTGAGCCAGGTGTTCGGCAAGCCGGGACTGACGGGCGTCGGCTGTGTGACCCCGTACGGGTCGTCGACCCCGTCGGCGCTCGGTGAGCCGTTGCCGGGGACCGAGGTCGCCGTGACCGACGAAGGGGAGGTCGTGTTCCGTGGCCCCCACGTCGTCGAACGGTACTGGGAGACGAGCGACGTGATGGCCAGCGCGAC
>JBEQBH010000247.1:0-2784 GCA_041639955.1 Halobacteriales archaeon
CGCGCGTCCACGACGACGTGGGCGACGCCCTCGCTGTGGCTCTTGACGCGGCGTGTGTCCAGCACCTCGACCGAGCGGCCCGCGTCGGCGGCGGCCGCTTCGAGCCGCTCGATTGGGCGGTCGAAGATGAGGTCCTCCGGGGTCGTCTCGTGCATATGGAGGACGCCGCCCGGCGCGAGCGCGTCGAGCGCGCTGTCGAGGTACTCCCAGGCCTCGTAGTAGCCCATCACGACGCGGTCGACGGGGCCGCCGTCGAGCCCCGCCTCGACCACGTCCCGACAGTCCGCCCGGTAGGGGTGGACCAGCCCGTCGACGCCGTTTCGCATCGTGTTCTCGACCAGATAGCGGAAGGCGGTGGGGTTGTGCTCGACGGCGATGACTTCGGCGCCGGCTCGGGCCATCGGCAGCGTGAAGTAGCCGATGCCGGCGAACATATCCAGCACTCGTTCTCCCGGCTCGACGACGTCACCCATGTGGGAGCGCTCGGCCTTGTTCCCCGGCGAGAACATCACCTCGGCGAGGTCGACGGCGTACTCGGTGCCGTGTTCCGTGTGGACGGTCTCCGTGTCGCCCTCGCCGGCGATGACCGTCACGTCGGGCTCGCGGTGGGCGCCGCTGATGCCGTTGCGAGCCAGCACGGTGTCGGCCTCGCCGTGCAGCGCCAGCAGCGCCTCGCCGACCTCGCCGGGCCGGGGCGCATCGCCCAGCTTCACGAGGACGACGCTGCCGACGACCGCCCACGAGGCGGGCGCGTCGTCGAGTTCAGCGTCGGTCCACCCCCGCTGACGGAGGTGGTCGGCCAGGCTCCGCAGCCGGCGTTCGCCGACCTGCTGGACGACTTCGCGCACCGCGACGGTCTCGGGC
Organism: Halobacteriales archaeon; assembly: GCA_041639955.1. Lineage (GTDB taxonomy): Archaea > Halobacteriota > Halobacteria > Halobacteriales > Haloarculaceae > Haloarcula. The sequence continues at coordinate 865 of JBEQBH010000247.1, forward strand.
GGCGCAGTCACGGGGATAGCGACACCGTCGTCGTCCCACGACTGTACGCTGTGGCTGTCGTCGTAGACGCCCTCGGCTTCGAGTGCGTCGATGACCGACTCCACGCGGGGCTTGGCGACGACGACGGCCAGGTGTCGGGCGGCTTCGAGTCCGCCCTCGGCGGACTCACCCCCGCCGTCGCCCTCACTCATCGGTGTCGCTCGCTGTCGCCGGCAGGACGTGGAGCCCCGCGTGGCTCTTCAGGACGGGCACCTCGTCGGCGTCGGTGTCCAGATACGACGGCCGCGGGACGGTCACGCTCTCGAAGGTCTCGGGGTCTAACACCTGAACGGCGTTTTCGTCCTCGACGGCGACGAGCGTCGTCGGCTGGCCGTCCTCGCGGAACCCCAGCCGCCGTGCGTCGGGCGCCTCGCCCTCCTCGAAGCGGGCCTCGTAGGCCTCGCCGGTCGCCAGGCGCACTCCCTTGAGGTTGCCCTGCACGGACCGCACCAGCACGGGGCCGTCGCCGTCCTCGAGGTCGATTATCTCGCCCTGCCGATACCGGGGCAACCGGACGGCGTAGGTCATCCGGTAGAGCTTCTGGCCGTCCTCGTCCTCGCTGATGAGGCGCTTCGAATCGGAGTACCCACCGCCGAGCTGGGCCGTGATGCGCTTGGCGATGCCCTGTCCCATCTGGTTGGTCGAAATCTTCATGTTCAGCCCGTCGTCGATGACATTGGTCTCGGTGATGAAGGCGTTGCGGTCGCCGGTGGCCTCCCGCTCGGCGATGTACTCCTCGGCGATGGTCTTCGCCCGGTCGACCTCCTCGTCGGTCGGCTCCCGCCCGTCGGCCCGGACCTGGACGACGCTGGCAAAGGAGCCGCCGGCTATCTTCCCGCAGCGCTTGCAGGTCTGTCGCGAGATACGCACGGGGACGCTCACCTGCTCGTGGACCGGCGTCCCCCGGACGACGCCCGAAAACTCCGTGTGCATGCGGATGTTGTTCCGGTCGAGCTGTTCGGGCGCGACCTGCCAGTCGACGGCCTCGGCGTCGACGTGGACCCCCAGCGCCTCGCTGACCTGTTCGACGGCGATGTCGGTGTAATCCTCGGCGCCCACGTCGACCCAGCGGTTCCCCTTGTGGACCGCCCCACAGCGGGAACACACCCGGACCTCGATGGTCTCGGGGGCGTCGACTAAGTCGAACTCCTCGAAGTAGCAGGCGTCACACAGCACTCGCTCGGAGTTCCGCTGTGCGCCCGGGAGCGCGGGGCGGTCCTCCGGTGGCTCGAACTCGTCGCCACACTTCGGACAGAAGGCGCCGGACCGACTCATTACCCGGTGTACTGGGCTCGGGCTGTTACGTATTGCGTTCCGTCGCCGGGGCGGTCACGCTCGGCCGGCCAACGCCCAAGTCAACGAAGCGATATGTCTGGGACGGATGCAGATATTCTCGTCCGCCCAGTCACGGAGACGCGGCGTCCTGGTCTCGCTTCTCGTCCTGACCGGGTTCGTCCTCCTCTATCTGCTAGCCCGACGGTACGTACCCTTCGTCTTCGAGCCCGACGAACTCCGCGCCTGGCTCGACACGTTCGGCGCTCTGGCTCCGGCCGTGTTCATCGCCGTCCAGGCCGCCCAGGTGGTCTTCGCACCGATTCCCGGGCAGGCCGTCGCGCTCGCCGCCGGCTACCTCTTCGGGCCACTGGCCGGGACGCTCTACAGTGTGACTGGCGTGCTCATCGGCAGTGCCATCGCGTTCTCGCTCGCTGACCGCTACGGTCGGACGTTCGTCGAAGATGTCCTCCACGAGGACGTCGTGGCCCGGTTCGACGGCTTCGTCGACAGCGTCGGACTCCCGGGACTCGTCGTGTTCGTCGTCGTCCCCGGGCTCCCGGACGACGCCGTCTGCTTTCTCGCCGGGCTGACCACGTGGCGGCTCCG
>JBEQBH010000248.1:0-2777 GCA_041639955.1 Halobacteriales archaeon
CATGGTCATCGACCTGGTCGCGAAGGTCGGCTTCGGGTTCATCCTCCTGCGGAGCCACAGCGTCCTCGACGGCGCGTCTACACCGTCGGGTGCGACGCCTGCCGACGACTGAATCGAGGTGTGAGCCGTCCCCCTCGAACGGTGAGCGGGGTCGCGCAACGACCCCGTTTCCGTCGAGCGGGGAGCGGTGCCCCGCGAGACACGACGGCCGGTCCCGGTTTTTTCGACCGCGAAACCGATAGCCCCGGCTCCGAGCCGACTGAAAACGGTTAACTGGCTACGCCCGAAACGGCCCTGTAATGGCGAAGGACGTCAAACCGACTCGGAAGAACTTGATGCAGATCGAGGACCGCATCGAGCTCTCCGAGCGCGGGCACGATACGCTGGAGAAGAAGCGTGACGGCCTCATCATGGAGTTCATGGATATCCTCGACCAGGCACAGGACGTTCGTGAGGACCTGGACGACTCCTACGACCGCGCCCAGGACGCCATCAACAAGGCCCGGGCGATGGAGGGCGACGTGGCGGTCCGTGGTGCTGCGGCCGCGCTCAAGGAACACCCCGAGCTGACGACCCAGTCGAAGAACATCATGGGCGTCGTCGTCCCCCAGATCGACTCGACGGGGGTCAAGAAGTCACTGGACGAGCGCGGTTACGGCGTGATGGGCACCTCCGCCCGTATCGACGAGGCTGCCGACGCCTACGAGGAACTCATCGAGAACATCATTCTCGCCGCCGAGGTCGAGACGGCGATGAAGAAGATGCTGGAGGAAATCGAGACGACAAAGCGGCGCGTCAACGCGCTGGAGTTCAAGCTCCTGCCTGACCTCCACAACAACAAGGAGTACATCGAGCAGAAACTCGAAGAGCAAGAGCGCGAAGAGATCTTCCGCATGAAGAAAATCAAGGCCAAGAAAGAAGAGGAAGAGGATGCCCTCGCCGCCGAGGAGGCCGAGAGCGAGGAAGCCGAACCGCTCACTGCCGACGACTGACGGACCCGTTTCTCTCTCTCTGCTTATGTCCTGTCACTCCTGCGGTGGCGAGACAGTCGCCGCCCCGGTGCCTGCGGAGCTACGCGAGTATCTGCCCGGCGACGCCCCGGCCGTGGCTATCTGTCGTGCCTGTCTGGCGATGGAGCCGAGCGCGGACACGCCCGACGACGTCCCGGAGCTGACCGCACTCGACGACGCCGTCCCGTCGAACGACGCGGCCGCCCTCCCGCTGGTGTTGCTCGTTGGGTTGCTCGACTCGCTGGCGCTGCATCGAGCGGAGATCACCGCGTTGCTCGAACGGGTCGAGCGGGCCGGCACGGACCCGCTGCTCGCCGTGGACCGGCTCGCGGATAGCTACGGCGACGACGCCCACGTCGACCTCGCCGCCCGCCGCCAGCAGCTCGAACAGCTCCTCTGATGCGTTCCAAACGAGTTAGGCACTCAAATTTTATACCAGTTGGCGCTTGTACGAAACGCGGCAGACGAAAGTGTGTCCGCTCGTGGACTGACCCCTGTCCACTCAACCCCACCCACCCCCATTCTGACGCCTACACGCCCGTCGAGTAGCGAAGCAACCCGGCGACGCCGCCGAAGGCGGTCTGGAGCTGCTCGCCCTTCTCGAAGTCCGTGGAGATAAACACCGTCTCGGTGCCCCGCTGGTTGGCCAGCTCCATCAGGTGGTCGATGGCGTCCTCCCGTTCGCCCTCGTCCGCGTCGACTGTCGCCGAACAGCGCGTACAGTCGTGGTCGGGGGTCGGCTTCGAGCTATCGATGAGGTCGTACTCGTCGTGGCCGTTCTCGCAGGTGTAGGCGACGACGTCCTTCCGGAGGTCCTCCGAGATGAGCAGTTCCTCGACGGCGCCCATGTTCAGGTTCTGGCGGGTCTGGTCGAAGCCGTAGGTGGCCTTGTCACCGTCGTGGAGCTGCTTGAAGAACTCCTCCATGACCTGCTTGTCCTGGAGCATCTCGTGTTCCTCCAGGACGTCCTCGGCGGCGTCGACCAGGTCGTACAGCCCCGACTCGTCGGTGTAGGCGATGTCGAACTTCCCAAGCACCATGTCCTGTAGCTCGTGGTGGAGGTAGTCGCCGTCCAGGAACTCGTCTTTGGTCGGCGACGGGCCGCCCACGAGCACGCCGTCCATCTCGTGGCGGTCCGGGACCATGAGGTCGTTGGCCATCCCGGCGACCTCCTGGTAGAAGTTGTCGATGGCCTCCAGACGCAGGCGGGCGAACCGCTGAGCGGACTGGCCCCCTTTGCGCTGTTTGCCCGGCACCATCGAGGAGGCGGACTTGACGGGCTCTACGCGTTTGCCCTTGAGCCACCCGACGTTTGCCTCCCGCCGGTCCAGCACGACGAGGCCGAACAGCCCCTTGTCCGCCAGCATGTTCTCCAGTGGCTCGGTGAGGAAGGCCGAGTCACAGTGGTAGCGAAAGGACTCGATGGGGTCGGGCGGCGACTCCAGGACCTTCGTGACCATGTCGGTCCGGCCGCCGCCGGTGTCGATAGCACCCGAGAACAGCACCATCCCGTTTTCCGGGGGCTTCACGTCGTAGTACCGGAGCCGGTCTTTGAGTGAGGTCAGGGCGTCCTGGACCGCTGTCCGGGTGGCTTTCGATTTGATGTTCGAGGCCTCGGAGTGTTCCTGCGTGACGTGGGCGACGACGTCACTGAGGAGCTTGTCCTCGGGGACGTAGATAGAGACGAGCTGCGTGCCCGAGCCCTCGTACCCCTTGAGTTCCTCTATGACCTTCTTGAACTCGTACTTCTGTTTGTCAGACTGCTCC
>JBEQBH010000249.1:0-2766 GCA_041639955.1 Halobacteriales archaeon
GAGATGACGCCCAGGGCGGAGCCAGGATACCCCAGCGCTTCGACGGCGATTGTCAGCGGGTAAATCAGCAGGAGGATACCCAGCGGGACCAGAATCGTGCCGCGGGTCTCCGGGTCGTCAAGCACCTGCTTGATGGTGTAGTACATCGATTCGAGGTTCTGGGCCTGTCGGACGACGACGCGGCGGACGCCATCGATGCGGACCCGCGAGCGGATGACGGGGACCACCGACTCGTCCTGTGCGCCGTCGGTGACGATGAGCGCCCGCACGTCCTCGCTGGCCGCCAGCGACGCGAGGACGGTATCGACCTCCTCGCCGACGGCCCGGTTGGCGGCGACATCGCTCCCGTCGACGCCGGTGACGGCCGCGACTTCGACCGGTTCGTCGGTGATGTCGTCGTAGATGTGGACGCCCTCGAAGAGGACGTTCACGTCGGAGTCCTCCGGGTCGTTCGAGGCCAGCGCTACCGCTGCGTCTACGACGGCATCGCGCCCGATGACTGGCGTGTCGATGCCGGTCTTGCGGCCGAGGTCGTCGTCGAGGTCGATACACAGCACCAGCAGCATCTACCGGCGCTACGCCGTCTGTGTTTAACTTCTTTCGGGACCGCCTCACCCTGATTCCGGCAGCGTCCCGCGGGTCCGGCGCTCGACGAGCAACAGCGCCGCGAGCCCCAGAATGATGAGCGTGTACGCCGCTGCGGCGGTGAGCGCGGCCTGTTCGGAGCTGTACTCACCTGTACGGAAGATGATAGCCTTCCGGACCATCGCGATGACGCCCGTGTAGATGACCAGACGGACGATGCGGCGCGTCTCGCTCTCCTGCGTGTACGCGACGACAGTCTGGTACACCTCGACGATAATAAAGAGGAGGAGTGCCGTGTCGATGAAGCCGACGACGACCAGCGGGTCGGTGATATCGCCGCGGAGCGCGCTCTGGAATATCTGGAGGGTCAGGTCGAAGACGCCGATGGCAAAGAGGAGGACCAGCACCAGTGCTGCGACGACTTCGACATATCGGATGAGCGACTCGCTGACCCCAAGCACCCTGTCGTCGAACGACTCCGCTGTCGGCAGTGGCCCGCCCACGGGGTCGGACTCCTCGTCATCCATACACACAAAACGGACCCCAGCCCATTCAAAGCGGTCCCTATCTGGCGTGGCCCACCCATGTTGTCTCATCTCACTCACGAGCCGATTCGCACGCTTTTTCCCGCTGGGAGCGGTGTTTACAGGTAATGATTTCCGAGGGCTGCGAACAGTGCGCCAAAGGCGGCAAGATGGTGCTGTTCGTCTACGGCTACTGCGACCAGCGAGACTGCTTCTACTGTCCCCTCGGGGAAAACCGCAAGAACGTCACCCAGATGTACGCCAACGAGCGTCCTATCGAGGACGACTCCGATGTCATCGAGGAAGCCAAGCGCATGAGCGCGCTCGGCACGTCGATCACCGGCGGCGAACCCCAGGAAGTGCTCGACCGGACCTGTCACTATCTGGAACTGCTGAAAGACGAGTTCGGCGAGGACCACCACACGCACCTCTACACCGGCATCCCCGGCGGCCGCGAGAACATGCGCCGCCTCTCGGAGGCCGGCCTCGACGAGATTCGCTTCCACCCGCCCCTGGAACAGTGGGGCGACCTCCACGGGACCGAGTGGGAGGACATCCTCTACATCGCCCGGGAGGAAGGACTGACCCCCGCCTTCGAGATTCCGGGCATCCGCGCCGAGGAGGAGTTCCTCGAGTTCCTCGACGAGGGCGCGGCGGACTTCTGTAACATCAACGAGTTCGAGATGTCCGACGGGAACTACCGCCGGATGCAGGAGGAGGGCTTCGAACTCAAAGAGGACCACATGAGCGCCGTCGAGGGGTCCCACGACATTCTGGAGAAGATGGGCGACCACGAGAAGGTGTACTTCTGTACGAGCGTGTTCAAGGACGCCGCCCAGCACCGCTCGCGGCTCAAGCGGATGGCCCGTAACATCCGCCGCCCGTTCGACGACGTGACCGACGACGGGACGCTCGTCTACGGGAAGGCCTGGACCTCCGAGGCCCGACTCGAAGGCCTCGGCGTCCCCGAAGAGTACTACACGGTCAAATCCGACCACGTCGAACTCGCCTGGTGGCTGCTCGAAGAGATGGTCGAAGAGGGCGACGTCGAGAAGGGCGAAATCGTCGAGCAGTACCCGACGTACGACGGGACGGTCGTCGAACGGACGCCGCTGTCCGGGCCCGCCGACCGAGGTAGTCAGGCGACTGCGGACGATTAATTGTACTGGTGGCGAACGGAGTGAGGCACCAGCCTTTTTCATCACCGGGAGAGCACGCTCTCCCGAGCCCTCGTTCGCTCCGCTCACGAGGACGACGTTTTTCGAGGAGTGGTCGCCTCTGGCGACCCGACGCTGAAAAAGGTCGTCGAACGGACGCCGCTGTCCAACGGTGCTGACGCCGGACGAGCGACGGCTGACGGCTAAGACCGAGGTTCCGTTTTCCACCCGGAATGATTGAAATTCCGGAAATTCCAGGCCTGTGCTGTCCAGCCGTGGCTTTATTTATCAGCTAAGAGAAATACCAGTGACCCTCCATGCGCTTGGCTATTGACAGTGGCAAACTCCTGTACGCACTCGGTATTCTGTTCGCCGCGGCGGCGCTCCTGTACTTCGTCCGGGACGTCGTGTTCAATCTCTCGATAACAGTGAAAGCGGCGCTGCTGTTGCTGGGCTTTATCGCGTTCTTCGTGGCCGGCGTGACCCTCGAACGGGACGTG
>JBEQBH010000250.1:0-2757 GCA_041639955.1 Halobacteriales archaeon
GGGGAGCCGGTCGGCGTCCCGAACCCACGTCAGGCGCTGGTCGCGCCACTCCCAGGACTGCTCCCAGCTACCGTTGGCTCGCTGGTACTCGACGACGCGGCCGTTCTCCGAGTCGGCGACGAGGACGGCCGGCCCGCCCCGGGTGGCGGGGATGAAGTCCGGGTTGTGCTGCTCGTACAGCCTGTCGTGGTCGCCGTCGCTACCCAGCGTCCAGTTCTCGCGCAGCCCGGTCTCCATGTCGACGAAGACGACCTGGTCGTGGTTGCGCACGCTCACCATCACCGTCTCCCGGCCGTCGAGTTCGACGTACTCGACGTCGTTGATATGGGTCCAGTCCTCGGGGTAGGGGCCGCCGCTGCTCGTGGCGAAGTCGGTCTGGGCGTCCCACGACCACGTCGTCTGCTCGGTGGTCGTGTTGACGACGAACGCGCGGTCTTGGGCGATGTCGGCCACGAGCAGGCGGTCCTCGCCGATGCGGTCGGCGTCGTGCCACCGCGTCGAGTGTTTCCCCGGCGTGATGCGGGAGTACAGGCGAGTTACGTTGCCGGTAGTCAGGTTCGCCCGCTCGATTCCGTTGCGGGTACAGACGCTCCCGGAGTTGCAGTCCTTTGGCGCGAGGTGGTCGGCGTAGACGTATTCGACGGTCGCGGCCGTCCCCGCGACCGGGTCCACGTCCCAGTAGCGCGTGTGGCTCTCGTTGCGGTAGTAGACGCTCCCGTTCGGGGCGAAGGCGACTAGCTCCGCCCGCTTTCGTGGGCCGTCACCCTCGTCGCTGATAAACGCCGTCGAGTCGGTCGAGACGACGGTGATGTTCTCCCGGGGGGACACGACAGGTTCGCTCGTTCCGTTGTCCGGCCCCGTCTCGCCGGCCGAGTCGCTCCCGGCCAGCGACGCGTCGGCCCCGGCGGTCGCGTAGCCGCCGACGAGTATCCCCACACAGAGCAGCGTCGCCAGCGCGAACGCGGCTCTGAGTCGTCGCCCCGACAGCCGTGTTCCGGAACTCATGGCGGTCGGGGCGCCAGGCGCCCCCGTCGTCCGGCCATCGTCAGTCGGTCCGGACCGGAATCCACCACACCCGCGAGCGCCCACCCACTTTCTTGCTGGTGATGTCCGTCTCGGCTTCGAGGTCGTGGAGCTTGTTCAGCGCCGTCCGCCGAGAACAGCCCAGGCGGTCCGCGATCTCCTTGGCGGTCAGCGGCTCGGCGTAGTCGCCCCGGTCCTTGAACACCTCGATGACATCCGATTCCGTGTACTGGACTTCGCGCCCGGGCGGTGACATACCCGAACCGACGGGAGCCGGGTACTTAGTTTTCGTCCGGTGGTATCTGGTAGTGTCCGGTTAAACTACCAGCACGGCAACGCGGGCCCCGTCGATATGCCTCGAAGCCGCGGCGGGCGGGGATATCGGACTCACTCAGTGGTCGCAGTCGAAGGTGCCGGCAGGGGTGTTACAGCCCCTGTAACATCTGTCGGTGGATAAGTATAGGCAGCTACCGCCGGACCGTACCACCGGAGCGTCGTCCTGGTCCCGGCCCGGTCGCTTCGGCCCTCCACAGTCGGCAGCACTCCCCGCTTCCGGTCATCGCTTATTCGTCGTGTTCCCCTCGTCGTAGAGCCTCGAAAGGGGCACCGAGCGTTCGCGATGTCGCTCGAACACCTCCGTCGTCCAGTCGTAGAGGTCACCCCGGCCGGCTTCCAGCATCGCCTTGAGATTGTTGCCGTCGTCGTAAGCGATTACACAGCAGCGTTCGTCGTCGACGGCGACCCCGAAAGAGAGGGGGTCTTCGTGGACGTGTATCGCCATCTGGTCGTGGTCCGCACCGAGTGCCAGTTCCGACTCGTAGTTGGCTTTCGACTGTTCCAGCACCGCCGAGTCGATGACGAACTCGATGCGCGTGTCCCCGCTCAGCAGTTCGGCGCCGATCTCGTTGAACGGCCGGGCGACGACCGGCGAGATGGCGTGCATATCCCCTTCGACCGCACGCAACCACTCGGTGAATCGGCTGAGGGCGGCCAGCGGGTCCCCCTCTTCGCTGACCGTGAGCCGGCCGCCCTCCAACGCTGCCACCGGCAGGTCGTTGGCGGCCGGTCCCAGATGCGCCGCCAGTGGCCCGAAGCGTCGCGCCCGGGTAGCCTCCTCGTGGAGAGCTCTGTACTGTTCACAGACTCGCCGTCCGGTCACTGTCGCCCGGTAGTCGCCGTCGCGTTTGACGACCCACTGGCGCTCGAGAAAACCGGCGAGGATGCGCTGAATCGTCGTCCGCGTGGCGTCGATGCCCGCACACAGTTCGTGAGGGCGGGCCGGCTCGTCACAGAGCGCATCGAGGACGGCCCGACGGTGTGGCGAGCCAGTGAGAAACTGGATATCCCCGTGCACCGCCTGGTCCTGCTGCATCGCTGTTACCCCCTGTTTGAGTGCCAGGATTGTTAGTGTCTCGGTCGGATGTGGGACTGTCACACGCTCCGCCGTGCCCGTCGCCGCCCTAGTAGCTGTCTGCTACCGGAGCAAACAGGTGCTTACCCCGGGACAGCACGCTGATACTGATAAGTCTCGGTCCGGACGCGCCGGTGTGAGCGCTCTCGCGCGCGACCGGGTGACCCGCCGTCGGCTTCGGCTGGTGGTACTCGTTGTACTGGCACTTTCCACGCTGGTCGTCGTCCGGGGCGCGACGACGGCGACGCGGACCGGGACCGCCGCTGACGTCCCCGAGGCGCCGCCGAGCGAGGGTATCACGGTCGCGACCGAGTCCGCCCGCT
>JBEQBH010000251.1:0-2752 GCA_041639955.1 Halobacteriales archaeon
TTCCCGGACGCCGCTGCCCTGGAGGGGACGATGGGGTGGGCCCCCACCTACGGCGCCTTCCAGTCCTTCATCACCGCGATGCGTCTCAACCGGAGCGACGACGTGGCCCGCTCCTGGCTCAACTCGATGCAGAACCACGGCATCACGGAGTACGGCAACGAGTTCGCCGTCTCCAACAGCGCCGCGAACGGCGAACTGGCGGCCGGCTTCGCGAACCATTACTACTCGCTTCGGGTCAAGTCGGCCCGACAGAACGCGCCCCTCGACCTGTACTTCACCGAAGGGGACGCCGGCGCGCTGGTCAACGTCTCCGGGCTGGAGATTCTCAGCGGGGCGAGCAACGCCGAACTGGCCGGGAACTTCGTCCGGCACGTCCTGTCGTCGGAGGCACAGGAGTTCTTCGCCACCCGAACCTTTGCCTACCCGATGATTTCGGGCGTCCAGCCCGTCGGCGGCCTCCCGCGCATCGACGACCTGAACCCGCCGGACATCGACCTCACCAAGCTTGCTGACGTGGAGGGGACCGTCGACCTGATGCAGGACGTGGGCGTCCTCTGATATGGGCGCGAGCGACCGTCTAGAGCGGATTCGCGAGGAGGCGAACGTCGCCGACCGCGACGCCGACGAGCCGACGGTCCTCGCTTTGGTCGTCCTGGCTATCTCCTTGCTTTTGCTTTCGCCCATAGCCTGGGTGCTCATCGAGGCCAGCGAGATGCCGACCGGCCGGCTGGTCGAGCACGTCGTGAGCGGGACGACGACCACGGTGACGGTCAACACGCTCGTGCTGGTTTCGGCCGTTACCGCGGCGTCGATACTTATCGGCGTCCCGCTGGCACTGCTTACCGTCCAGACCGACCTCCCGTTCAAGCGGTTCTGGACGGTCACCGCGGCGCTCCCGCTGGTGGTCCCCAGCTACATCGGTGCCTTCGCGTTCGTCTCCGCCTTCGGCCCGCGCGGCGAGCTCGCGGACCTGCTGGCGCCGCTCGGTATCGAGACGATTCCGACGATTTACGGGCTCCACGGCACCGTGCTGGTGTTGACGCTGTTTACGTACCCCTACGTATTCCTGACGACCCGAGCGTCGCTCATCTCCTTCGACGGGAGGGTCGTCGAGGCCGCCCGAACGCTGAACGCCAGCCGCTGGCAGGCGTTCAAACGCGTCACGCTCCCACAGATTCTCCCTGGCATCGCCGCCGGCGCCCTGCTGGTGGCGCTGTACACGCTCTCGGATTTCGGGACGCCGGCCATCATGCGCTACGACGTGTTCACGCGCATGATATTCGTCGAGGAGCAGGCCCGGAATCTGGACGCCGCCGCCGTCCTCTCCCTGCTCTTGCTCGCCCTCGCGATGGCGATACTCGCCGTCGAGTCACGCATCGGCGCGAGCCGTGACGGCGCCTACGTCGCCAGCGGCGACCACCGGGCCGGGGAGATACAGCTGGGCTACTGGAAACTCCCCGCGATGGGCTTCTGTGCTCTCATCGCCGCGCTCTGTCTGGCCCTCCCCGTCGGCATCCTCGGGCTGTGGCTGGTCAGGTCGGCCGGTGCCTCACCCGCGGGGTTCGTCTTCGAGGCCCAGCACGTCACCAACTCGGTGATGCTCGCGGCCGGCGCGGCCGCGCTCTGTGTCGTCGTCGCGCTCCCGATAGCCTACCTCTCGGCGCGCGGTGACGGCACGCTCTCCTCGCTTCCCGAGCGGGTGTCCTACGTCGGCTACGCGGTCCCCGGCGTCGTCATCGGGCTCTCGCTCATCTACCTCGCGCTACGGTTCGTCCCCTTCCTCTATCAGAGCCTCTTCGTGCTCGTGTTCGCCTACGTCGTCCGCTTTCTCCCGCAGGCCGTTGGAACGACGGAGTCCTCCATACTACAGGTCGACCCCAGCTACATCGAGGCGGCCCGCTCGCTGGGCTACGGCCCGATAACGTCGTTCCGGAAGGTCGTCCTGCCGCTTGTCGCGCCGGGTATCGCCGCCGGCGCGGCGCTCGTGTTCCTGACGACGATGAAGGAGCTGCCGGCGACGCTCATGCTCCGGCCGATCGGCTTCGAGACCATCGTAACGTACATCTGGCTGGTCCGCGGAGCAGCGTACCAAGGACAGGCAGCCGTCCCGGCGCTGATTCTCGTCGGCGTCTCGGGGCTGTCGATGCTCGTCATCCTCAGACAAGAGGGTTAAAATGGCAGAAAATCAATCAAAACAGCGGATTTCCGAGTTCGAAACGATAGAGACAGCGGTCGAGGACCCGGAGCGGACGGTGCTCTCCATCGAGGGCGTCTCGAAGGAGTACGGGGCCGAGAAAGCCGTCGAGGACCTCTCGCTGTCGGTCAAGGACGGGGAGCTGCTGACGCTTCTGGGGCCGTCCGGCTGCGGGAAGACGACTACCCTCCGGATGCTGGCCGGCCTCGAGGCCCCCAGCGAGGGGACCATCACCATCGCCGGCGAGACGGTGACCGGCGACGCCGACGGCCCCTTCAGGAAACCCGAGGAGCGCGACGTGGGCATCGTCTTTCAGGACTACGCCCTCTTTCCGCATCTCACCGTCGCCGAGAACATCGCCTTCGGGCTCGACGAACTGGACGAGGCCGAGACCGACGCGCGGGTCGCGGAGCTGCTGGAGCTTGTCGACCTGGAGTCCCACGAGGAGAAGATGCCAAGCCAGCTCTCGGGCGGGCAACAGCAGCGGGTGGCGCTGGCCCGCTCGCTGGCCCCGGAGCCGGACGTACTCCTGCTGGACGAGCCGTTCTCGAACCTCGA
>JBEQBH010000252.1:0-2750 GCA_041639955.1 Halobacteriales archaeon
TCCCCGCGGATGACCGGTTTGCCGACCGGTGATTCACGGTCGGTCGATGGAACGTATTTGTCGGGCCCCTCAGGCATCGATACGTGCTTGGGGAGCGCCGCACAAAAGTATCCCGTACAGGGGTGTCAGTCGTCGGATGCGCTCTCGCTGTCGCGCTCTTCGCTCATGTGCTCCCAGATCTCTGTGCAGCCACACCCGTCCTCGACATTGTCGAGGTGGTCTGTCGTTGGCTCTTCGCGCTCGGCATCGTCGTCGTGGGTTTGGTGTGCGTTCGTCATCGTTTCTCTCACAGCGACGACCAGGGTGGCCGCCACGGAACGTCGTACTCCTCTGTAATAGCCCCACTATCTTAAGGACGGACTCTGATGTAAGCTTGGCCCGCACTGCGGCTTACAGGCAACATATGTGCATATCTTGTACGGCGCTCGACAGATGATGTGCTATGGTACCGGGGCACATGCACCGCATGATAGAGTGGGGTTCACCTCGGCTCCGGTGATACTTGTGACCGCCGATGCCCTCAGGTGTCTCGGGAATCTAATGAGATGTAATGACGACCGACGTTCACCAGCTTGACGACGGGGCCTGGATTTCCGTCAACGACTCGCGGGAAGTGAACGTCTCGGACCTGTGGTTATTGGCTCGAAGCGACTTCTGTGGGTGTGAGACGACAGATTTCCTCGCCGAGGGATTCGTGAAAGTGGGCGTAGATTACCCGGATATTCAGGCACGAATAGCGGGACAGTGCATCTCCTGCGGTGAAAGCGGCGTTACCGACTGGCTGACAGTCGGCCGCGTCGTAGACCCCGATTCCGGCGAGTTCCACGGCGTTGTCCACGAGAGCGTCCATTTCCCGGAGAAGCGAACCCGGCTCGCCCGCCCCGAAGAGTAAGCAATAATCTCCTGTTTCGGGGAGTGGGGGAGACGGTTGACGGCAAAGTGTGGTGTATAAGTCTGTGAGACTTGTAGGTGAATACATTAGCTATGCCCAGTAAAGTCGAGAAATGGAAGGACGAGGTCTACGGTAACGAGATTCGGGAGCATCTGATGGAGTTCGCAGAGAAGGGCTGGGACGCCATCCCGGAGGACGAACACGACGCCTGGTTCGAGCGCTTCAAATGGTGGGGGCTGTACCACCAGCGCTCCGGCCAGGAGTCGTATTTCATGATGCGTATCGGGACGCCGAACGGCGTCATCAAGCCCGGTCAGCTCGAAGTCATCGGCGAAGTCGCGAAGGAGTACGCGACCGGTCCTGTCGACAACCCCGAGTTCGGTGAGGCTTACTGTGACTGGACGACCCGCCAGAGCATCCAGCTCCACTGGATCAAGCTCGAGGACATCCCGGAGATCTTCGAAAAGCTCGAAGCCGTCGGTCTGGGCACCCAGCAGGCCTGTGGTGACTCCTGGCGGAACATCGTCGGCTGTCCCGTCGCCGGCAAGGACAAACATGAGCACGTCGACGCCTGGCCCGTCGCCGAGGACCTCCACGAGACGTTCAAGGGCAACGACGACTACTCGAACCTCCCGCGCAAGTGGAAGGTCGCCATCGCCGGCTGTGACGAGGGCTGTGGCCAGGGCGACATCAACGACCTCGCCTTCGAGCCGGCCGAGAAGGACGGCGAAGTCGGCTTCAACGTCCGAATCGGCGGCGGCCTCTCACGCAAGGAACCGCGCCTCGCCCGCGACATCGATGTGTGGGTGCCCGCAGAGCAGGCCGCCGATGTCGCTCACGGCATGTCCGCGCTCTTCCGCGACCACGGCGACCGCGAGGACCGCTTCAACGCCCGCATCAAGTTCCTCATGGACGAATGGGGCCCCGAAAAGATGCGCTCGGTCCTGCAGGAGGACTACGTCGACTTCGAACTGGAGACCGCCGGCGAGGACATGCGCGACCAGTACAGCTACAACACCGGGTCCCAGGACGGGCACAACGACCACGTCGGGATCCACGAGCAGAAGGACGGCAACTACTACGTCGGCCTGAATGTCCTGGTCGGCCGCATGGGTGCTGACGACGTGCTCGAACTCGCGGAACTCGCCGACGAGTACGGCTCCGGCGAGGTCCGACTGACCCAGCGCCAGAACATCATCGTCACCGATGTCCCCGAGGAGAACCTCGACGAGTTCACCAGCGAACCACTGCTGGAGAACTACTCCCCCGAGCCGTCGCCGTTCATGCGCGGCTCCATCGCCTGTACGGGCACGGAGTACTGCTCGCTCTCTATTGTCGAGACGAAGAACCGTCAGGTCCGCTACGCCCGCTGGCTCAAGGACAACGTCGAACTGCCTGAGGACCACAAGGACTTCCACATCCACCTCTCGGGCTGTACGGCCTCCTGTGCCCAGCCCCAGATCGCCGACGTCTCCCTGCGCGGAATGAAGACCCGAAAGGACGGTGAACCGGTCGAAGCGCTCGATATCGGCCTCGGCGGTGGCCTCGGCGACGACCCGCGCTTCGCCGACTGGGTCGAGATGCGTGTCCCGGCCGACGAAGTCCCCGGCGCGATCAAGAACCTCGTCAACAACTTCAAGGACGCACGCGAGGGCGGCGAGACCTTCCGTGACTTCGTCGAGGACCGCGACGAGGAGACGCTGGCCGAGATGGTCGACCCCGAAGAGACGGACTACCACGACCCGTACATGCACAACACGAAGATGACGTGGTACCCCTACGCAGAGGACGACGACATGCAGGCTTCGCCCGCGCCGACCGACGGCTCCGGCGAACCGCTGCCGTCTGACGACTGAGA
>JBEQBH010000253.1:0-2738 GCA_041639955.1 Halobacteriales archaeon
GCCTCGGGGAGGCGGCGGCACGCGAACTCGCCGACCACGGGGCGACGGTCGTGGTCGCCGACCGGGGCACGTCCGTCGCTGGCGAGGGGAGCGACCCGGCCGTCCCGGAACAGGTCGCGGCCGACATCCGCGAGGCCGGCGGCGAGGCGACGGCCCACCACTGCGACGTAAGCGACTTCGACGACGCCCAGCGACTCGTCGAGGAAACCGTCGCGGCGCACGGTCGTCTCGACTTCGTCGCGAACTTCGCGGGCATCCTCCGGGACGGCATGAGCTACAAGCTCGACCCGGAAGACTGGGAGGCCGTCGTCGAGACGAACCTCACCGGGCAGTTCGCCCCCCTCCGGGCGGCGTGTCGTCACTGGCGGGACGCCAGCGGAGACGAAGGGTTCGACCGCCAGCGCTCCTATCTCGCGGTCAGCGCGGGGGCCGCTCGCGGGAACCTCGGACAGGCGAACTACGCCGCCGCGAAGGCCGGCGTCCTCGGGATGGTCCGGTCGGTGTCGACGGAGATGTACCGTTCCGACGTGCGGGTCAACGCCCTGGTCCCGAACGGGTACACGCGGATGACCGAGACGGTCCCCGAGGAACACCGTCCGTACACACGCGAGGAGATGCCCCCGGAGAAGGTGGCACCGATGGTGGCCTACCTCGCGAGCGAGGCGGCCGAAGACGTGACCGGCTGTACCCTCTATGCCGGCGGCGACCGCGTCGGCGTTCTCGCGGACCCGTCGATGGACGCCGTCGGCGTCGAACCCGGCGGCTGGAGCCTCGACTCGCTGACCGAGCACTTCGAGGAGGACGTGGCCGCCGACGTCGAGCTGACGCGGACGGACGCCCATTTCTGAGGGTCGGTCCGCGACAGTCCGCCGTCGACGCAATCACCACTCACCGGACAGAAGGGCATCCTTTATCATGGTCTCCGCCGATGATTCGTCTATGCGATTCGTCCGCTACGACGACGACCAGCTCGGTCTGCTCACAGACGACGGCTCCGGCATCATCGCGCTGAACGAACGGCTCGGCATCGACGCCGACGACCCGCTCGTCGAGTACATCGACGGGGAGTACGACGCCAGCGAGTACGCGGACGCCGACGCCGACCACGACGTGGCCGACGTAGAGCTCGGCTCGCCCGTGGGTCGTCCCGGGAAGGTCATCGCCGCGCCGCTGAACTACGAGAACCACATCGAGGAGGCCCTGTCGGACCGCGACATCACCACCGAGGAGTGGTTCTCCATCAAGGACAAGGGGTACTTCCTCAAGGCACCCTCCAGCGTCGTCGGTCCGGACCACGGTATCGAGCTTCCCTTCACCGACCGACGGACCGACCACGAGATCGAACTCGCGTTCGTCATGGAGGGCGACATCAAGGACGTCCCGGCGGAGGAGGCGTGGGACCACATCTTCGGCTACACCATCCTGCTCGACATCTCGCTGCGCGGGGACCAGGACCGCTCGAACCGCAAGTCCTACGACACCTTCACCGTCATCGGGCCGTGCGTGACGACCGCCGACGAGATCGACGACCCGCAGGACCTCCAGATGGAGCTGGAGCTCAACGGCGACCGCCGTCAGTACGAGAACACCGGCGACATGGTGTATACGTGTGCCGACGTGGTTCAGTACGCCTCGCTCGGGGCCACGCTGGAGACGGGCGACGTGATCACCACCGGCACGCCCGAGGGCGTCAGCGAACTCTCGGACGGCGACACCATCGACGCGGAGATCGAGTCCGTCGGGTCGATGACCGTAGACGTCACCGAGCGTGACGTGAGCTACGCCGAGGCCGACGTGCAGAAAGGCGGCCAAGAGTAACGGCGGTTCCACTTCTCTGCGGTTCCGAACGCTCGCCAGTGGCCACGCCGACTCGCCCCGGAGAGGGGTAGGCTTAAGAAAAGCGACGACAAACCACATGATAATCGATGGCACTCCTCGAAGTCGACTCGATAGACGTGTCGTACGGCAACGTACAGGTGCTGTGGGACGTCAGCTTCTCCGTCGACCGCGGCGAGACAGTCGCGCTACTGGGCGCGAACGGAGCGGGCAAGACGACCACGCTCAAGAGCATCTGTGGCGATCTGACGCCGACCGCCGGCGAAGTCCGGTACAAAGGCGAGAACATCGGGGATATGCCCTTCGAGGAAGTCGTCGAGAAGGGCATCGCCCACGTTCCGGAGGGCCGGGAGATATTCACGGACAGCAGTATCCGTGAGAACCTCGAACTCGGGTCGTACGTCGACCGTAGCAAGATGGACAGCCAACTCGAGAAGGTGTACGAGATATTCCCCCGGCTGGAGGAGCGGTCCGAGCAGCGTGCGGGGACGCTCTCGGGCGGGGAACAGCAGATGCTCGCCATCGGCCGCGGTCTGATGAGCGACCCCGACCTGCTGTTGCTCGACGAGGCGAGCCTCGGTCTCGCCCCTGTGCTGGTCGACGACGTGTTCGAGGCCATCGAGCGTATCAACGAGCAGGGGACGACCGTACTGTTGGTCGAACAGGACATCTACAACGCGTTACGGGTAGCCGACCGCGGGTACGTCATCAAGACGGGTAAGATGACACTCTCGGGAACGGCCGCGGAACTCGCGGAAGACGAGCGCGTCGCGGAGTCGTATCTCGGGGCCTGAGACGGCGCGGAATCGCGGTTCGTTTTGCGGACTCGAAATCAAAAGGCGAGCGGGCGGTCAGTCCTCGTCGGTGACTACGTCGGGGTCCCCGTCCGGCGTCACGTCAGC
>JBEQBH010000254.1:0-2734 GCA_041639955.1 Halobacteriales archaeon
GGGTGACAGGCCACGCTGACGACGCTCTCGTCGTGCTCGTCGAGGCGGCGCTGAAACTCGTAGGCAAAGAGGAGGTTCGCCAGCTTCGACCGGCCGTAGGCCGACCACTTGCCGTACTCCCGTTCGGACTGTAGGTCCGAAAAGTCCATCTCGCCGGCGGTGTGGGCCTGCGAGGACTGCGTGACGACGCGGCTCTCCCCGTCGCTTGCGCGGAGTTCGGGCAGCAGATGGCCGGTCAGCGCAAAGTGGCCCAGGTGGTTCACCCCGAGTTGCATCTCGAAGCCGTCCGCCGTCTCCTCCCGGGGGATGGCCATCACGCCGGCGTTGTTACAGAGCACGTCGATGCCGTCCGTCTCCGCCCGCAGGTCCTCGGCGAACGCCTCGACGCTGTCGAGGTCCGCGAGGTCACAGACCCGCACCTCTAGATTGCCGTCTCTGACACTCCGGCGGATGTCCGTGGCGGCCGCCTCCCCACGCTCCTCGCTCCGACAGGCCATCACCACCGTCGCACCGGCGTCGGCGAAGGCCTTGGTTCCCTCGTAGCCCAGCCCGCTGTTGGCACCGGTAACGACAACCGTTTTCCCCTCCATCGGCGGCATCTCGTCGGTCGTCCAGCCTGACATACCCGGATTTTGGACCCCACGTACAGAAACCCTCGTAATCACTGTCCCTTTGTCGCCTCGGCGCCTATCGCCGGCCGATGAGCGACGTCTCGGTCACCGTGTACACCCGCGAGAACTGCCACCTCTGTGCGGAGGCTGTCGACACCATCGAACGGGTCGCCGACGAGGAGGGCGTCGCGGTCGAACTGGACCTGGTCGACGTAGACTCCGACGCGGAACTCCGAGAGGAGTACGGCGAGCGGGTCCCCTACGTCCTGCTGGATGGCTCGCCGGCGTTCAAATACCGGGTCGACGAGGCGCGGTTGCGGCGGAAGCTGACGACGTCTCACGCCGATTGATAGGTGGATTTATGCCCTTCTCGACCGGCGTGTCAGGTACTATATGGTGTACCGTTGGCAATGCCGGCAGTGTGACCATACTGTCTGGTCGCCAGACCGGAACGCCACCGCGGACGCCGTCAAGTCCCACCTGCTTGAGCACTACCGAAACAAGCTCACCAAAGACGACTTCCGGGTGAGCTGGACGTGTCCCTACTGTAGCCGGACGAGTCAGGGGTACGACGCCGACGACAGCGTCGAGCGGTTCAAAGACCACCTGTTCGACCACGTCACGTCCCTGCTGGAGAAGGGCAAGCACGTCGCCGAGACGATGAGCGGCGTCGGCGACGCGCTGGTCCTGGCGCCCGTAGGGAGCACGGGGGCCGACAACGCGCGCGTCCACTTCACCGCCCCGGCGGAAGTCGCGCTGTTCGTGACGACGAACCCGGCCCGGCGCGTGCGCTTGCTCGACGACCAGCTCACCTCCTGGCCGGCCTGGACGACGATTCTCACGACCAAGTCCCAGCCGTTCGCCAACGTCACCGACGTCGACCTGGAGTCGGCCCCGCTAGATGTCGCCATCTTGGACAAGGGAGTGAGCATGACCGAACTCGGCGAGACTATCTCCCGTGTGCTCGACGAGCAGGCGACCGACAACGCGAAAGTCACCGTCGGGTTCGACATCCTGAGCGAGCTCCTCGAGCTGTTCGACACCCAGACCGTCTTCAAGTTCGTCCACGTCCTCAACTCCCGGCTGGAGAACATGGACGCGCTCACGCACTACTACCTCGACCCGAGCTCCCAGCCACCCTCGACGGTCAACATCCTCAAGGAGCTGTTCGACCTGAAGATACGGGCCAACGGCCCGGTGTTCGAGACGATCTAGCTGTTGCTGTTCTGCTCGGTGTAGTCCGCGGGACTGTCCACGTAGGTGTAGTCGACGCTGGTCGTGACGAGTTCGCCGGCCTCGCCGTCGCAGATATCGTCGAGGACGGCCTGGGCCCGCGTCCGCGACGCCTCCGTCCCCCGCTCGCGGTTGAGATATATACGGAGTCGCTTCTCCAGCGCCGGACACGGGTTCTGTTTGAGCCCGTTCGTGGCGAGCTTCGCGGCCGTCTCGTCCCGGTCGTCGAGCAGCTCGACGAGACAGTCGATGACCGTGGACCGGTGTTCCTCGTCGGCGATGCGACTCAGGAGCCATATCGCCGTGTGCCGGTATCCTTCGCGACGACCCTCGCTGACGACGTCGACGAGCGAGGGGACGGTCGCCGACAAATCGACTCGCCGGAGCTGCTCGAGAACGGTCCGGCGCACCCGCTCGGCCGATTCGGGCGGCGTCGTCGTGAGCAGCTCCAGCAGCGACAGCATCGCGGCTCGCTGGACGTTCTCAGACTCGTCTTCGAGGGCTCGAATCAGCACCACGATGGGTTTTACCGAGCCGAAGTTCCCGAGTTCGTCGACCGCGGCCAGACGCAACGACTCCTCGTCGGCTCGGGTCAGCGGCACCAGCGCTTCCAGCGCCCGTTCGGTCCCGATTCGGCCAAGCGCATTGGCGGCTGCCTCCTTGACCACCTGTCGGTCGTCGGTCAGCCGCTCGCTCAGCGGTTCGACTACGTGTGGGTCCCCCGTCCGGCCACAGGCCCGCGCGGCCCGCGCCCTGACACGCGGGTCCGGGTCCGTCAGCGCCCCGATAAGCTCGGGCACTGCGCCGTCGGCACCCCGCCGACCCAGCGCCGTCGCGGCGACCAGTCGGAACTCCGGGTGGTCCGACGAGAGCCACTCCGCGAGGAACGC
>JBEQBH010000255.1:0-2729 GCA_041639955.1 Halobacteriales archaeon
GGAGGCCGACTTCTGCTCGGTCGTCACGCCGCCGGCGGCCCACGAACCGGTCATCAAGACAGCACTGCGCCACGGGCTGGACATCCTCTCGGAGAAGCCCATCGCCGACACCCTCGAGAGCTCCGTGCGCATCGCGCGGGCCGTCGAGGCGGCGGGCGCGAAGATGGGACTGACGATGACCCACCGGTTCGACCAGGACAAGACGACGTTCCGGCGCGTCGTCGAGGAGGCCAGTCCCGTGGACTACCTCACGGCGCGTTTCACCGGGAACGTCCGCGAGCGGGGTCACTACTCGCCGTACGTCCACGAGATGGAGGACATGCTCATGCTCGACGGCGCCGTCCACCACCTCGATATGCTCGCCTCGCTCGTCGACGCCCCCTGTGAGCGGGTGTACGCCGACACCTGGGTACCGGATGGAGCGGACTACCGGGGCGACTGTACGGGGTTGGTGACGCTTACCTTCGCCGACGGCACCCGTGCCCACTACGAGGGCAGTTACGCCAACGCGACCACGCTCAACGGCTGGGGCCACGAGCAGTTCCGCGCCGAGTGTGCCGACGAGACGGTCGTCCTCGACAACCGGACCGTCGAGCGGTTCGGCCGCGACGCCGACCGGGCCGGCGAGAGCGCGGGACGGGACGACGGCGAACACGTCCCCCCCGTCGAGCGAGCGACCTGGACAAACGCCTGGCTCATCGAGCAGTTCTGTGACTGGCTCGGCGGCGGCGACCCGATGCCGACAGACGTGGAGTCGACGCTGCGGTCGATGGCCATCGTCTTTGCCGCTATCGAGAGCAACGAAACCGGCGAGTCGGTCGAAGTGCCGACGCTGCTCAACGAGGCCCGGGCCGTCGCGCAGGTGCAGTAGGAGACCGGTACCGTCTTTCCGTGGCCGGACACAACAACCGGCATGGACCTGGCACACGTCGCCGTCTGTGTCTCTGACCTCGACCGCGCGCTGGCGTTCTACCGCGAACTCGGCTTCGAGGAGAGCCACCGGTTCACGCTCGACGGCGTCGAGAACGTCTACATCGGAAAGCCCGGAAGCGGCGGCGACCTGCAACTGCGCTACGACCCCGACAGAACCACGCCCGTCGCGCCCTCGCGGGCCGACACCGACCACGTCGCCTTCACCGTCGACGACGTCGAGGCGACGTTCGAGACGGCCATCGAGGCCGGCGGGTCGGCGGTGCTCGAACCCACGGAAATCGAGCCCGCGGGCGCCTACGCCGCCTTCGTCGAGGACCCCGAGGGGTACACTCTGGAGTTCTACCGAGAGCTGTAGGCGAGGAGCTACCCCTGTGGAGCCCGAAACCACGACATGGTCACGGCCGGCGAGCTATACGTTCTCACGGCGACCGTGATGGCGCTGGTCGCCCTCGGGGCGGCGATTCCGGTGTTGCGGGACATCGTGCGCGATGGCCGCGAGCGACTGCGGGAGGGACCGGTGTCGCCGGTTGAGGACGATGAAGCGGCCGACACCGACGGCGTTCGGTGTCGACACTGCGGAACGGTGAACGACAGCGGCTACGTTTACTGCGAGGAGTGCTCACAGCAGCTGTAGCCGGGGCCAAATCTCTACCGTTGCTGTGCGGTAGCATACGGCGCGAAGCGCCGTTTCACCGAGCGCGAACGAAGTGAGCGCTCGGCCTTTTTGGCCCACGTTTTTCGAGGAGCGGGTTGCGGGCCTGTGGCCAGCAACCGTATGACGTGGCGGCGTAGCCGCCACGCTCTCCCCACAGCGAGCCGGAGGCTCGCGAGGAAGGGCGACGACGAAAAAGGTGGTACGCCAGGACTGGGATTTGAACAGGTGGGAGACGTTCCGGGGTGCTCGCTTCGCTGCGCTCCCGGGGCTGCGACTCCCGTGCTCAAAACTCAGTCGGGACGCTTCGCTCCTCGCGTATTGCTCGGAGCAGAAAGCGCCAGGACTGGGATTTGAACCCAGAATCCCGAAAGGGAACACGCTTTCCAGGCGTGCGCCTTACCGTTCGGCCATCCTGGCTCGTAGCCGAGAGTGGGAGGGCGTTCGGTTAAGGGCTTTCGTTTCCGGGCAGGCGACCCCGGGCGACGTGGCTGAGCGCCGTGGCGCCGACCAGCACGGCGACGGCGACGCCGGCTTTCGCGGCGATACTCACCCGCTGGCCGGCGACCAGCTCGTACCCCTGCAGGAGCACGAGGAAGGCCAGCGCGCCGACGACGCCCCACAGCAGGCTGGATTTCGTGCCCGGCTCCATCACTTGGTCGCGACGGCCTCGATTTCGACGGCGACACCCTTCGGCAGCGCGTCGACGCCGACGGCCGAGCGAGCGGGCGGGTTCTCGTCGAAGAAGCCGGCGTAGGTGTCGTTCATCTCGTCGAAGTCGTCGATGTCGTCGAGGAAGACGGTGACTTTCAACACGTCGTCCATCCCGGCGCCGGCCTCGTCGAGGACGGCCGCGACGTTTTCGAGCGCCTGTTCGGTCTGCTCGGCGACCGGCGCGTCGTCCAGCAGGTCTCCGTCGGTCGTCAGCGGAATCTGGCCGGCGGTGAAGACGAGGTCGTCGGTGGCGGTCGCCTGGCTGTACGCGCCGACGGCGGCTGGCGCGTCGTCGGTGTGGACGATGTCTTTCATACCGGAAAGCGGGCCCGCGAACCGTATAAAAGCCCCGTCAGACCAGCACCTCGACGGGGTAGCCCTGTTCCCGCAGCGCATCGAGCAGGGCGTCGACGTGGTCCGGACCGCGGGT
>JBEQBH010000256.1:0-2723 GCA_041639955.1 Halobacteriales archaeon
ACAGGACAAACGAGGTCGCGGCCGCGCCGCGGGTGAAAAAGCCCGCGATGAGCGCCACGCCGACGGCGATTTCGGAGACGCCGGCGCCGACGACCCACAGCCCCGGGTCGACGGGGACGACGGCGGTGAGGTTGTACTTCTCGACGACGGCGAGCCCGCTACTTGGCTGGGCCAGCTTCTGGATGAGACCCAGATAGATGAAGGAAGCACCCATACCGACGCGGAGTACCACCGGGACGTACGTCCGTAGCGGTCGGGTCCGGTTGTCCAGATACGCCTTGAGGTGGTGGACCGGGTCGATTCGACCGTAGAGGCTCCCATCGGTACTCGCGACCTCAAGCAGCATGTCGTCGGCGCTGGGGCGGCCGCCGCCGAGGACGAACAGCGCCAGGAAGACGGGGACGTACTCGACGGCGAGGAACACGCCGGGCTCGGTCACGAGCGCCCACCCGTAGGTCACTAGCCCGACCGTCGCGGCGATTCGGGTCGCCAGCCCGAACAGGATAAAAAAGCCGAGGCCGATAAAGAGGACTCGCAACAGCGGGTTCGCGCCGACGTTGAAGGTGGCCGTCGGGGCAAACAGGTACCCCTCGAAGCCGGCGCCGATGAGCGGTAAGCCGACAGCGAGCCTGAGCATCCACGGGACGAGGTCGCCGTAGCTCGCCAGTTTCTCCCGAAGGATGACGATATCGGTGACGGTCGGCCTGACCCAGAGGTAGGCCGCGATACCGACGGTAACGACGAGTCCGCTGACGAGAAACACCGCCGCGTTGAACGGGTCCGATAGCACCTCGATGACGAACGCCACGGCGTCTCTGGTTTCGGCACCCGAGTCTGTCACGTAGTCGACGTGGGCCCGTACCGGCCGACCGACGACCGAGACAAGGGCGGCAATCACTGGTCGGAGAGACATGTTTCCCTACCAAGGGCGGCAGCTACCTAACCCTGTTCCTCCCCGGGGGGTTCGATGTCGCCGGGCGTTTCGGTCTCGGAGCCGACTGTCCCGTCCCCGCCCCGCCTGGCGACCGACTCCGGCGTGTCGGCGTGCTGGGCGTCGATGTGGTCGCTGTATGCGGCCCGGCGGTCGTGCTGGGCGTCCGACGGCGTCGGCTGTGCCTCCGTGTCGGGGTGGTACTGGCTCTGGGGCGGGTAGGTGGAGTCAGCTCCCGGCGGACCGGAGCCCACGACGGCCTGGCCGTCGGTATCGCCGATGGCCACCCCGCTGGTGACGATAGAGCGCAGCCCCTCTTCAACAGTCATGTCCACGTCGTAGACCTTGCCGGTCGGGACGTGGATGACGTGGCCGCCCATCACCGGATTCGGGGCCATCGGCATAAACAGCGTCACCATCTCGTCGTTACCGGTCGCGCGCTCTATCGCCTCGGGCGTGCTCGCGGTGACGAACGCGACGGTGTACGACTCCGAGGTAGGGTGTTCGACCAGGACGACCTCCTGGAAGCTCTGCGTGTCGCTGTCCAGCAGCATCTTGCTCATCTCGTCGAAACTGGTGTAGAGAGAGCCCACCCCCGGGATGCGCTCTATCGTGGCGTCGAACACCGACTCGATTCGACCCGGCCCTGAGCGTCGCTCCGCGACGAAGCCGATACAGAAGACACTGACGAGGAGGACGACCACAGCGACCATTTTCACCAGGGCGGCTGGCGTCTCGGACGCCTCCAGCCGCGAGCCGGTCAGCTGGAATGCGAAGGTGACGACGGGGTCCAGCACGTTCGACAGGGAGTTGACGACGAAACCGATGACAAGCAGTGTCACGAACAGCGGAATCGTCAATGCGAATCCGGTCAGGAGGGCCTGCCTGGCCGTCGCTCTGACCGACGGCGTCGGGATGCGGTCTGTCCCACGCGTGTTTGCCATGCGAGCGTAGACGATTGCGAGTCCCAAAAGCGCCCCGGCGGTCCGGCGGGCGGTGGAATTATGGTTACGCCAGTCATACCTACTCCCCAGTGAGCGTCAATATCGAGACACGGGTCGTCGACCGGGGCAGCGACGACTACGTCGACGCAGCGTGGCAGCTCAAGGAGGACATCCGCCGCTCCGAGGGCGTGCTCCGCCAGCGGCGCGGCTTCTTCCGCAGTGCCTACCGACGGTCGACGGTCTATCTCTACACCGACCGTGCGACCGACGCGCTCGTGGGCTTTGCCGCTGTCCGCCGGGACGGGTACATCCTCTTTCTCGCCGTCGACGCCGACTACCGCGGCCACGGCTTCGGCAAGCGCCTCGTCGCCCGCGTCAGCGAGGACTACGGCTCTGTAACCTGCCACGCCCGCGCGACCAACGAGGAGGCACTGCATTTCTACCAGCACATCGGCTTCGAAATCAGGCGGCGCATCGACAACTACTACGAGGACGGCGGCGACGCCTTCTATCTGAAACTCGGCGACGACTCGATTACGGAGAAGCTCTCGAATCTCCTCCGGGGGTAGGTTCTGCTCTGCTGGCGGTGCCGGAGTGCCCGCTGACAGCCGGAGAGCCCCGGCGCTGTTTGCCCAGCCGCGACAGGTCATGACGGTATCGCCGTGTGAGGACTACCCGTTGACAGTCCCGAGACGAGAACCCTTTTGAACCGCTCTGTCCAACGACTGTCCGATGGACGAGCGGACCCGCGAGTACCTGCGCGGTCGCTTCGGCGACCACTACAGACGGTCGTCGATAACGCCGCCGCCGGCCGCGAACGAACGAGAGTGGGGCTTCATCCCGTGGAC
>JBEQBH010000257.1:0-2721 GCA_041639955.1 Halobacteriales archaeon
CCGGTTCGCTCACAGCACGCGAAGGATGACGATAGCGAGGCTCACGAACACGCCGATGCCGACGAAGACGTAGATTCGGTCCGCCTCGGCCTCCAGTCCTCGTGAGAGCTCGTGAACGATGATTCCCAACGAGAGAAAGAACAACACCACGACCGACACCATCAGGAAGCGGTAGGCGAGCACGATCTGGAAACCGAGGAAGCCGCCGAGAAAGAGGAGCATCGCGGCTATCATCGCCGTGAGCAGCCCCAGTATCCCCATCCCGCCGACGAACACTCGATACCGCCGGTCGTCTTCGTTTGTTACAGAATTGATAGCGAAGTTCGTAATAAGCACGATAATTGGGAACACAACGGCTGCTATCTGTATCTGTGTCGTATCAATCATTGAACTGAAACCACCACGGTGCCATTTGAACCTGCTCGTGTCTGCGTGATATCCCTAGTCGTTTCAGATGCACAGCGGCCGCTCGTCACGTACTTCCCAGCCACTCATCTCCCACTGTCCTCGCCCCGGACTGGACGCGTGGGCTATCCCGGACGAGCAGGGGTTGGCGAAGGACTAAGTAAATGACCCTCCTTTCTCGCTCCATGAGCGAGAGTTCGGGGAGCGATGGCACATCGGTTGACTCGGTCAGTTTCGACATGGACATCGGCAACGGCCGGACCGAGATACGGGTCACGGGCGACCGTGACACCGCGGTCATCGTCCGGTCGGAGTCGGGAGAGAAGATATACCTCCCGCCGGAGGACTTCGACCGCGAGGCCGAACCGGGCGGCGGCGCGTACGACAGCCCCTACGAACCACGGAGCGGTGCCCAGGAGAGCCCGTACTCAACCCATCCCGACGCCTCGTCGGTCACCGGGATGGAGCCGACGGCCGGCGGCTACTTCATCGTCCACCCGGAGCCGATAACCGACATCCGCTTTCTCCGGTAGGGACTACCCGAGAATATCGTTGTAGAACTCGACGTGTTCGTCGGCCACGTCCTCCCAGGTCCGTTCCTCGTACTCGATGGGCGTATCCAGCGAGAGCGCGTGCTTGATACCGGCGGCGATGGAGTCCGAGTCGGGCTCGACCTCGATGACACAGTCCTCGGGGAGCAGCTCCGCGGCGCCGCTCTCGCAGGCGACGACGCGGGTGCCGACCGACAGCGATTCGACGATGGTGATACCGAACGGTTCGGCGAGCGACGGTGAGACGAACAGGTCGGCGCTGGCGTAGTAGTCCCCGAGTTCCTCCTGTGCGAGGAAGCCGGCGAAGATGACCTGGTCGTCGATACCGAGCAGTTCGGCGAACCGCTTGAGCTGGTCGGTCAGATGGCCGGTCCCGCCCAACACGAGCGTCAGGTCGTCCCGGCGGAGCTTCGAGAGGGCATAGAGGAGATACGACAGCCCCTTCTGGTCGGTGTGTCGACCCACGAAAAAGAGCATCTTCCCGTCGATGCCGTGTTCGGCCTTTATATCCTTCCCGGTCGGTTCGACCGAGGAGAAGCCGTTGTAGATGACCTGTGCGTCGGCGTCGTACTGTTCCTTGATTCGGCGCCGCGTAAACTCGCTGACGGCGACGAGGTGGTCCGACCGGTTCGCGACGCGCTGTTCGGTCTGGACCTCCCGCTCGGGCGGGTTGACGTTCCGGTCGATAGACAGCGAGTGAAACGAGGTGACCCACTCGATGTCGGTCGTTGAGGCGGCGCGGGTCCCGGGGTTGTAGCCGAACCAGTCGTTCGTGTGGATGATGTCGAAGTCGGCGGCGATATCGGCAAAGTCCCCCGCGAGCCGGCCGATACGCGTGATGATGTCGCCCTGTCCGGTCGGGACGCCGTGGATACCCGGCCTGTCTTCGGGGGCGTACTCGTCCGGTAACACCAGCTCGAACTGTATGTCATCGCGCGGTTCGAGTTGCTCGTAGAGCTCGCCCACGACAGTGTCGAGACCGCCTGTGATGTTCGGTGGGAACCCCCAGCCCAGCATCAAGACTTTCGGTGGCATGGTAGTAATCCGTATTCGTAACTCACGTCAATGCGGTAAATACGTTTGTGGTGACTGGGGGTACTGGACGGGATATTGCCGCCGCTTCGCCTCCGATACCCGTCATCGCGTGTGGGGGGCCGACCGAAGCCTGCAAGCAGTGCTGACCGACGGGACGGCGCTGTAGGGTAGCCACCCGTGTATCAACCGTGGAACACTTCTTTCCCGCCCGAGCGCCTGGATTACCTATGGAGCCAAACTCACCCGACTCGCAGTTGACAGCGGCCGAAGCGGCCGCGCTCGACCGCGTCGACACTGTCACACGGCTGCTCGACGACGCGATTCGGGTTCCGGGGACCGATTTCCGGTTCGGTATCGACCCGATTCTGAGCGTCCTACCGGTCGCTGGCGACGCCGCCGGCGCGGTCCTCTCGTTGTACCCGATAGTCGAGGCCTATCGCCTCGGGATGTCAAAGCGAACCCTCGCTGCCATGCTGGGACTGGTCGCTATCGACGCCGTCGTCGGCTCCGTTCCGGTCCTCGGGACGGTGTTTGACGCCCTCTGGAAGGCCAACAAGTGGAACTACCGGCTCCTCGAACGCCACCTCGACGGGTAGCGTGGCGGGGCCTGTCCGGACAATAGCTTGAAATAGCTGTGCTTGGAAGCCGACTGTATGCGTTTCGAACGACAAAGCGGCGTATTTCTCCATCTCACATCGCTTCCCGGCCCCCACGGCGTCGGCGACCTCGG
>JBEQBH010000258.1:0-2721 GCA_041639955.1 Halobacteriales archaeon
ATCGACCTTGACGCCCCGCACCTGACGCCGGCCCACGACCTCGTCTCGCACCTGGCCTACGCCGTCCGCGGGAGCGATGTGCGCCACACGGTCTGTGACGGCGAGGTACTCATGCGGGATCGCACGGTCGAGGTCTTCGACGAGCGGGCCGTCCGCGAGCGAGCGAGCGAGCACGCCGCCGCGCTGGCCGACCGAGCCGGCGACTGAGCGAGTGGAATAAACACTGAGAACAAGTCTTAAACGGTATAAATATTTCTGAGGCGGTGTTGTCGATTCTGCGAACGACGTGAACGAGTTGAACGGGAGGGGGTGTTTATCGCTCTCTCAGCGAACGTATCGGGTACGATGCGCACCAAACTCTTCGCACTGTACGCCGCTGTCGGACTGGCTCTGCTGGCCGCTGGTCCGGGCCTGGCGGCCGCCGCGGACTCGGCCGGCAACACCGACGCGGGGAATTCTCTCGCAGTCGGTGTCTCTCAGGCTGACGACGGCAGCGCGACGGTATCGGTCACACAGAACGAGACGGGCGTCGAGAATGCCTCTGTCGCCGTGGAGACGGCTGACAACGCTTCCTACGCCGGAACTGGCAACTACACGACCGACAGCGGCGGGACGGTCGGACTCCCCGCGCCGGAGCAAAACGTCACGGTCGACGTGACCGCGACGGCCGACAATCACACCGCGACGACGACGGCGGACCTGACCGTCGCGCCGATGAACGCCACCAACATGACCGAGTTCGACACCTTCGGACTCGAAGTGTCGGCCTACGTGAACAACCTGCTGAGCGACGAGAACCGGACCGGCGGTATCGGCCCGGCCGTCGCCAGCTTTGTGACGGCGAACAACCCCGGCAACGCGCCGGACCACGCCGGCCCGCCCGCACACGTCACCGGTGAGAACGAGTCCGACGACAACGAGACCC
The DNA here is from genome assembly GCA_041639955.1 of Halobacteriales archaeon. Classification (GTDB taxonomy): domain Archaea; phylum Halobacteriota; class Halobacteria; order Halobacteriales; family Haloarculaceae; genus Haloarcula. Next base: position 926 of record JBEQBH010000258.1, read on the forward strand.
ACCCCAGCGACCGACAGGGTCCGCCGGCGGACATCTTCGATGACGACGAAAACGAGACGGAAGACGAGAACGAAACGGAGGACCGCCGCGGCCCGCCCGAGGACGCCGGACCGCCCGACGACCGCGGCCCGGACAGCGATGACGACGAGAACGAAACTGAAGACGAAAACGAGACGGACGACGACCGCCGCGGTCCGCCCGAAGACGCGGGGCCGCCCGAGGACCGCGATGACGACGACGCAGAGAACGAGACTGAAGACGAAAACGAGACGGATGAGGACGAGCGCGAGATCGAGGACAGCGAGAACGAGGCCGAAGACGACGAAGACGACACTGAAGACGAAAACGAACCCGGGGAATCGGAAGCCGAGAGCGACGATGACTCCGATGGCGGCGACGATGACAGCGATAGCGACGACGGCGGCGACGATGACAGCGATAGTGACGATGGCGACGACGACAGCGATGACGACGACGGCGACCGCGGCCGGCCGGACGACGCCGGCCCGCCGGACGAGCGCGGTAACTGAACGGCTTCGGTAGCGTTTTAGGAACTCTCTCCGTCTGTCGTGACATGACGACGCCTATTTCCGAGCGACTCGACGACCTCGACGAGGCTCGCGATTCCGGCCGCCGCAAGATGGACTGGGCCATCCAGCACATGCCCATCTGTGGCGCGCTCAGCGAGGAGTTCGAGGCCGACCAACCTTTCGCCGGCGAGCGGATCGGCATGGCGATGCACGTCGAAGCCAAGACCGCCGTGCTGGCGGAACTCCTGGCTATCGGCGGCGCGGAGGTCGCCATCACCGGCTGTAACCCGCTTTCGACCCACGACGACGTGAGCGCCGCACTCGACGCCGTCGACGGCGTCACCTCCTACGCCGAGCGCGGCGTCGACGACGAGGCGTACTACGAGGCCATCGAGGCTGTCATCGGTCACAAGCCGACCATCACCGTCGACGACGGGATGGACCTCGTCGCGGCCATCCACGAGGACTACCCGGAACTCATCGACACCATCGTCGGTGGCGCGGAGGAGACCACCACCGGCGTCCACCGCCTGCGCGCGATGGACGAGGACGGCGAACTCGACTACCCGGTGTTCGCGGTCAACGACACGCCGATGAAGCGCTTATTCGACAACGTCCACGGTACCGGCGAGTCCTCGCTTGCCTCAATCGCCATGACGACGAACCTCTCGTGGGCCGGCAAGACCGTCGTGGTCGCCGGCTACGGCTACTGCGGCAAGGGCGTCGCGAAGAAGGCCAGCGGCCAGAACGCCGACGTGGTCGTCACTGAGGTCGAACCCCGCCGCGCGCTCGAAGCCCACATGGAGGGCTACGATGTGAAGCCGATGGCCGAGGCCGCCGCCGAGGGCGACGTGTTCATCACGACCACCGGCAACCGCGACGTCATCGTCGAGGAGCACTTCGAGGCGATGCAGGACGGCGTCCTCCTCGCCAACGCCGGTCACTTCGACGTGGAGGTCGACCTCGACGCACTGTCGGACCTCGCCGCCGACACCTACGAGGCCCGCGACGGCGTCCGGACCTACGAAATGGCCGACGGCCGCCGTCTCAACGTTCTTGCAGAGGGCCGCCTGGTCAACCTCGCAACCCCGATTGCGTTGGGCCACCCCGTCGAGGTGATGGACCAGAGCTTCGGAATCCAGGCCGTCTGTGTCCGGGAACTGGTGGAGAACGGCGACGACTACGAGGCCGGCGTCCACGCCGTCCCGGACCGACTGGACAAGGAAGTCGCGGAAATCAAACTGGAGGCCGAGGGCGTCGACTTCG
>JBEQBH010000259.1:0-2711 GCA_041639955.1 Halobacteriales archaeon
ACGACGATGGACAGCGACGTGCTGAAGAGCCTCGGCGGCGTCGCGATGTGGGCCGGCGGCTTCACGGCCCTGTTCGGTGTGCTGTACGGCGAGGTCTTCGGCCTGCACCAGCTGGGCGAAATCGTCTGGGGCGGCCACCCGCCGATGCACAAGGGGCTCCAGCCGGCCTACGCCGACTACGGGCTGGCGTGGCTCACTATCGGCCTCCTGGCCGGCGTGGCCCACCTCGCAATCGGGTGGATACTCGACTTCGTCGAGAACCTCGGCCACGGGCTCTGGGATGCGGTCACCGAGAGCGGCTCGTGGCTGCTGATGCTCTTTGGCCTGTGGGGCTGGGTGTTCTCCGGCGCCAACGGGACGGCACCTGGCTTCCTCTACACGGCCGAAAGCGGCGTCTTCGCCGGCAACCCGTACGCGCTCGGGTTCACCGGGGTCCCGGCGCTTGACATCTTCACCATCCCCCTGCTCGGCGCCCCGTTCTCGGCGTGGCTACTGCCGTTTTTCGCCGGTGTCGTCCTGCTGTACATGGCCGACCCCGTCGAGGTCGTCGAGTTCCTCAACGTCCTCGTGAACGTGCTGTCGTACACCCGACTGGCGGCGGTGTTGCTCGCGAAGGCCGGGATGGCCTTCGTGGTCAACCTGCTGTTCTTCGGGGCGTACGAGCACCACGGGGAGTGGCACTTCCTCATCAACCACGGCCCGGAGTACGCCATCGCGGAGTACGGCGCCGAAGCCATCGTCTTCCCCGGGCTGATGCACTCGGGCATCGCCGGCCTCGTGGGCGGCTTGCTCGTGCTCGTCGTCGGGCACGTGCTGGTGTTAGTCCTCGGCGTCACGAGCGCCGGACTGCAGGCCGTGCGTCTCGAGTACGTCGAGTTCTTCGGGAAGTTCTTCGAGGGCGGCGGGAGCCAGTACAGTCCGTTCGGCTACGAGCGGACGTACACGACTGACGACTGAGACCCTCGGGGGCTTTCTTTCGACCGGACGAGTGCGATTCATCCGACGATGCCGGCAGTCGCGTGCTATTCATAGCCACCGTTAGGAGCGGGCAGAACCGCCCTCATAGCCTGTTGACGAAGCGTTTTGGGAACCTTTATGAACGCCGTGGCGTCACTTACGCCTGTTCGGACACGAGCAACTTAGAGGACTTCAACAATGATCGAAACCATCGCACCCGTTGTCAACACTGTACTGCAAGAAGGTACTTCGTCGTCGCCCGCAATCACGGGTCCCGGTGCTGCCGCACTCGCTGTCGGGCTGGCCGCACTCGGCTCGGGCTACGCGGAGCGAGGTATCGGCTCCGCCGCGGTCGGCGCTATCGCGGAAGACGACAGCCTGTTCGGCCAGGGGCTTATCCTGACAGTCCTGCCGGAAACGCTCGTCATTCTCGCGCTGGTCGTCGTCTTCGTCGTCTAAACCACATCCCCCTTTTCAAACAATGAGCCTTGAAACAGTCGTAGAGGACATCCGAGACGAGGCCCGCGCACGTGCAGAGGAGATACGGGCAGACGCCGACGAGCGCGCCGAGGAGATACGCGCCGAAGCCGAAGCCGACGCCGAGGAGATACGCGAGGAGCGCGAGGCCGAGGTCGAGCGCGAAATCGCCCAGGAGCGCGAACAGCGCCTCTCCTCTGCGAAGCTCGAGGCCAAGCAGGCCCGACTGGGCGCCCGCAGGGACGTGCTCGAAGACGTCCGCGCGGACGTCGAAGCGGCCATCGCCGACCTCGAAGGTGACCGCCGCGAGGAGCTGACCCGCGAGCTGCTCGACGGCGCGGTCGACGAGTTCGACGACGGCGCCGAGCTCCGGGTCCACGGTCGCGCCGAGGACCGGTCGCTCATCGAGGATATCCTCACTGAGTACGACGACGCAACGTTCGCCGGTGAGCGGGAGTGTCTCGGCGGTGTGGTAGTCGAGAGCGAGGCCTCCCGAGTCCGCGTGAACAACACGTTCGACTCCGTGCTGGAGTCGGTCTGGGAGGACAACCTGAAAGCAATCAGCGACCGCCTCTTCGACGACCAATGAGTCTCTACGGCTCAGGTGGTCGGACCAGCAACTACGAGTACGTCATCGCCCGGGTGAAGTCCCGGCGTGGCTCGCTGTTCGACGACGACGACTACCGGAAGCTGGTCCGCATGGGGACGAGCGAGATCGCTCGCTTCATGGAGGAGACGGAGTACGAGACCGAGATGAACGCGCTCGGGGCCCGATACAGCGGCTCGGACCTCGTCGAGTACGCGCTGAACCGCAATCTCGCGAAACACTTCGAGGACCTGCTGCGCTGGTCCGAGGGAGCGCTGTACGACTACGTCGCCCGCTACCTGCGGAAGTTCGACGCGTGGAACGTCAAGACGACCATCCGCGGGCTGTACGCGGAGGCTGACTCGGCCGACGTCGAGGACGACCTCATCCGCGCCGGCGAGTTCAGCGAGAAGCGCATCGACCAGCTGCTCGCCGCGGGTTCCATCGAGGAGGTCGTCGAGTCGCTGGACGACACCATCTTCGGGGACTCTCTGGCGGCGGCCTACGAGGTCTACGAAGCGCAGGGTGTCCTCGTGCCGCTCGAGAACGCTGTCGACCGTGCCTTCTACGAAACGCTGCTCGATGGCCTGCCGACCAATCCGGAGCGGGACAGCCCGACGGGGCTGTACATTCAGTTCCTGCAGACCGAAGTGGACTTCCGGAACCTCCGGAACGCCCTGCGGCTGGCTCG
>JBEQBH010000260.1:0-2708 GCA_041639955.1 Halobacteriales archaeon
GAGTACGAGGACCTGTACGAGGAGCGAATCGAGGCCCACGGCTTGCTGTAGTCAGTACGGGATGACGCGGAACCCCTCGGGGAGCACCAGCCCAAACACGAGAAACAGCGCGGCCGCGATGCCCGCCGCGATGAGGGCGTAGGGTGCCTGGCTCCTGACGTGGACCATGTGGTCGCTCCCGCTCGTCGACGACGCGAGGACGGTCGTGTCGCTGATGGGCGAGGTGTGGTCGCCGAAGATGCCGCCGCTGAACACCGCACCGAGGACCAGCGGGAGGTTCGCGCCCGTCGAGAACGCGAGCGGGATGGCGATGGGGAACATGATGCCGTAGGTCGACCACGACGAGCCATCGGAGAAACTGACAAACGAGGTCACGAGGAAGATCCCGACTGGGATAATAAACGCCGGCACGCCGCCGAAGACGTTCGTCACGAACGACGAGATGCCGAGTATCGACACCGCGTTCTGGATGGAACTGGCGAACATCAGGATGACGGCCGCGAGGAAGATGCCCTTGAAGCCGACCAGCAACGCGTCGGTGGCGTCGTCGTTCGACGGGATGTCGCCTTTCAAGCGGTACAGCAGGAAGGCGACGATGAGCGCCGAGAACGACGCGAGCCCCAGTTGGACGCCGCCGATGTTGAACGCCCACGGGCCGCTCGGCGGCGTAATCAGCTGCCAGCTGCCGAGCTGGAGCAGCGTGGTCCCCATCCCCTCTCTCCCCTCGACGTAGATGACGGGGCTGGCCCGCCAGAACATCGCGCCGAGGCCGACGACGATCATGGTCAGGATGGGCCAGGCGAAGTTCCGCCAGTCCGGCGTGGCGGTTTCGGACATCTCATACGCGTCCATCTCCGCCGAAATCATCGGGTCGGCGTCGTCGCCGACGACCTTCCCCTCGGTTCTCGCGCGTGACTCCTCGACGCCCATCTCGTAGAGGTTCGGGACGACCTGCCAGGCGACCAGCCCAGCGAGAGCGAGCGCGATCCAGGAGTAAAAGCCGGTAAACAGCGTGTTGAAAAACAGCGGCCAGACGGCCCCGGTCGCCGCGGTGACCTGGTCGCCGCCGGTGTTCACGACGTTCGCCATGCCCGACGGGAGCGTCCCCTGCTGCTGTGCCTCGACGAGTCCGCTCCCCATGAAGCCGACCATCGCCGCGCCCCACGTCGAGTAGAACGCGAGCCGGGAGGCCGGCGACCCCGCCGAGTCGACGTAGTAGGCGAGCTTGGCCCGCGAAACGTCGAACCGGTCCGTCAGCGGGCGCATCATCGAGCCGACCACGAGGCAGTTGAAGTAGTCGTCGATGTGGATGGCGATTCCGGCCAGAAAGGCGGCCTTCTCGGCGTCCGCGGCGGAGTCGGCTCGTGCCACCAGCGCCTCTAATACGCCCTGTACTGCCCCCGCACGGATCATCAGCCCGATCAGCCCGCCGATGGCGAAGATGGCGAGCAGGACGTTCTTGACGTACCATTCCCCGAACAGCGGGGCCGTGGCAATTATCTCGGGGACGACTTTCAGCCCGAAGATCGCTCCGAGCACGATACCACCGACGCCGACCGTCCAGGGATCCCCGTCCTCGGCCTGGGGCTGGACGGTCCCCACCTCGCCGCCGGCGGTGATGAGGTCCGACGGGACCCCGACCGCCTGGGGGTGTAACGCGCCGACCAGGACGCCCGTGACGACGATACCGACGAACAGCCCGATGAGGGCGTCACGAGTGTACCAGGCCAGCCCGATGGCGACGAGCGCAGGAACGATAGACCACGGTCCGGCCGCGATTCCCTCAACCATGCCGGCAGGTCCGGGTGGCGCTATATTAATGTACGTATTCGCCAGCGAGGGCGGCCCAGACGAAACCCGTTTGAGCGTCGACCGCCTCCGTCCGGTAGTGACAGCCGAGGAGCCAGCCGACCGAGACGACGAGTCGGACCCTACCACAGAACTCGAACTCGACGCCGTCTATGACGCCATCGACGCCGTTGGCCGCCCGCATCTGACGGCAACGGAGTTGTCCCGAAAGACGGATCTGACGCCCGACCAGGCCCGGACGGCCCTGGAGCGTCTGGCCGACGACGGCGACATCGAGCGCCAGGACGTGACCGAGGTCGAGTCCGTGTGGTATCCCGCAGATATCGCCGAGGTGACCGACCGCGAGCGCGTGGTTCTCTTTCCGGATCGCCGCGAAGTCGTCGTCGAACACCCCGAGCAGTTCACGCGGGCGCAGCTCTCGCAGTTCGCCCGCCTGCAAGACACCAATCGTTCGGGCGGCTACGTGTACGAACTCCGCGAGGAGGACATCTGGGCCGCGCCCCACGAGTCCCTCGAAGACCTTCTGGCGACGATGCGGGACGTGCTGGGCGAGCGCTCGCCCCACCTCGAAGAGTGGGTGACGAGTCAGTGGGAGCGCGCCCGGAAGTTCCGCCTGAAAACTCACGAGGACGGCTACGTCGTACTCGAAGCCGAGAGCGACGACCTGATGGGCAACGTCGCCCGCCCGAAGCTCGACGACGACCACCTCCGGGCACCGATTTCCGATTCGGAGTCGTGGGTCAACGAGGACGCCACCGCCGAAATCAAGCGCACGCTGTACGAGGCGGGCTATCCGGTCCGGGACGACCGCGACCTTGAGACCGGCGACGCCATCGAGATGGACCTCCGCCTGCGCCTGCGGGACTACCAGCAGGACTGGGTCGAGCGGTTCACCGAGC
>JBEQBH010000261.1:0-2693 GCA_041639955.1 Halobacteriales archaeon
GAGTAGTCGACGAAGCCGACGGGCTCGTCGTAGAAGGTCCGCTGTTCGGGCCACGCGCCGGGCTTGTCGAGCGTCCAGACCTGCCCCACGCCGGTCGTGTTCAACAGGAAGGCCAGCCGCCCGTCGGCCCCCATCGACGCGCCGTAGGCGCTTCGGACGTTGAGATACCGTTCGAGGTCGTACACGCTCTCCCGAAGCACTCGCTCGCTCAAAACGTTTTGTGGGCGATAGAACGGGACGTACAGCGGGGCGCTCCGGCTGTTTGCGGCCCCGGACGAGCAGGTGCTGGCCGCTCCGCCCCCGCCGTCGCCACCCGTGTTACGGAGATGGGATGGGTTTTTGAGCGGCCCCGTTGTCGACTCGGGTATGCGCGTCGCGGTCGTCGTCATGGAGACGAGCCACCATCGGGACACCGAGGGACGGCGCCACATCGAGCGCCTCGCCGCGACGTTGACCGAGGCCGGCCACGAGGTCGCAGTCTTCTGTGCCCAGTGGTGGGGCGGGTCCGCGAGCCGGTTCGAGCCCGACGAGGTGAGCTACCGCGGCGTCACCGTCGAGCCCGCGGAGGCGTCGTTCTGTACGCGGCTGCCGGCGCTGCTGGCGAAGTACCGTCCCGACGTGGTCCACGCCTTCCCGACTCCGTCGTCGGTGTTGCGGGCGGCCAACGCCGGCGCGAAACTCGCCCGAGCGCCGCTGGTCGTCGAGTGGTTCGGCGACCACGACGACCCGGTCTCGAACCGAGCGCTCGGGGCCGCAGACCAGTTTGTCACCCCCTCCGAACTCGTCCAGACCCGACTCTGGGAGGCCGGCGCCGACAGCGCACGAACGACGGTTATCCCCGAGAGTATCGACATGGATCTCGTGCGCGACGTGGAGCCGGCCGAGGCGGTCGACGTGGTGTACGCACACCCGTTAGACGAGAGTGCCAACATCGAATCGCTGTTTCTTGGGCTGGCCGAACTCCGACAGAGGGGGTGGTCGGCGACGGTCATCGGCGACGGGCCCGAACGCGAGAGCTACGAGCGTGAAGCCGCCGACCTCCGAATCGACGACCGGGTCGACTTCGTCGGCTCGTGTGACCGCGAGCGGCGGTTGGCCATCTACAAGGGCGCACAGGTGTTCGTCCAGACGGCGTTTCGGGAGCATTTCGCGACGGAACTGCTGTGGGCGCTGGCGTGTGGCTGCATCGCCGTCGTGGAGTACCAGGCGGAGTCCAGCGCCCACGAACTGGTCGAGCACCGCGACCGGGACTTCCGCGTGACGACGCCCCAGGAGATAGCAGACAGCATCGTCGCCTCGGCCGACATGGACCGCCGTACCATCGACGAGTCCCTGGCCGAATACGACCGCGCCGCGGTCATCGACCGGTACGAGGTGCTGTACGAGCGACTTATCGAGGCGTACGGGCTGTTCTGAGCTCGTGGGTAATCGGGCGGTTCTCCACCGCTCGGTTCCGTCCAGACAGCGGCTTCCAAACGAGTTCGAGAGCGCCCACAGGTGCGAGGGACTCGATAGCTATCCACACACTATATATCCGGTCGGACCGATTGTATCGGTAGCCGATGTTTCTTCTGGATACTGAAAACGAGATCTCACTGGTTGGCGACTCGCTGGCCAGCTGGTTTACTATGGGTCCGGCGGATTTGGAGGGCGTAAAGATCGGTTCTTTGCTGGTGGATGAGGACATCCCGCGGCTCCGCTCGGCGCTGACAGCAGCCCGGCAGGGGTCGGGACAGGTGATGCAGAAATTCACTTGTAGCCTCTCTACAGACGACGGCAACCCGACGGTCGAAGTCGAACTCTCCCCCGTCTCGACCCCGTCACAGGAGGGGGACATACTCGGTGCCGTTCACAGCAAGACGGAGTACCGGACCACCGAAGGGGACCCCACGGATGCGGAGCGGTTCGACCACTTTTTCGACCTCATGGACCAGGCCGTCGTCGAGTTCGAACTCCGGGACGACGAGCCGATTGTGCGCTCAGTCAACCCCGCGTTCGAGAAGAAGTTCGGCTATCATGCCGGCTACATCGTCGGTGAGTCACTCAACGAGTATCTCGTGCCTGACAGCCCCAGTAGCGACGCGATACAGCGGGACACCGAAATCGCCAACGGAAACGTGGTCAAGGGGGTGTACACGCGTCAAACAGCCAGCGGACCGAAGGACTTCTACTGTCGGTGTCTCCCCATCGGGACAGACGGTGACAGCCAGTACGGGCTAGCGACCTACACCGATGTCACCGAGGACCAACAGAAGCGCCAGCACCTGCAAGTACTCCATCGCGTGTTACGGCACAACCTCCGGAACGAACTGACCGTGGTTCTCGGGATGGCCGACGAGATAGCGAACCACGCGGAGTCGCCGACGGTAAAACGGGCCGCGACTCGGATTACGGACCGCGCCGAGAAGCTTGTCGGTGTCAGCGAGAAAGCGCGGGTGGCACAGAACATTCTCGAACAACCCCAGACCGGCACTGTCATCGATGTAGGAGAAACGGCTCTTGAAGCCGTTGCTGCGGCAGAGACGAAGTGGCCCGACGCGACGATAACAACCGATATCGAAACCGCCCTTCCCGTGTCTACTGGCGCTGAAATCCGGGACGCGTTGGACAACCTCCTGGATAATGCAGTTACGCACAACACCGGGACCCCCGCCATACACGTCCGCGTGCGAAAATACACACCGATTCACGTG
>JBEQBH010000262.1:0-2691 GCA_041639955.1 Halobacteriales archaeon
ACGTCGTACCAGTCGGCCACGTCGCGGCGGGTGCGCTGGAGCCACTGACTCGTCGCGATTATCTTGTTGCCAAGCGTCGTCGAGCGGGCCGACCGTCGCCGCGAGCCCTCGTACTCGTCCTCGAAGTCGATGCCGAACTGCTCGCAGAACTCCTCTTTGTCGCTCTCGCCGACCACGTCGCCCCGCGAGAGGTCGAGTAGTTCGTAGGCCTTTGCGTGCATCGTACAGACGTTCCCCTGAAGGGCACGCGGGGTCACGTCGAGCCGTTCGGCCAGTCGTTCGCGTATCTCGGCGGCCGCCGCACGCGTGTACGAGACCACCAGTACGTCGCGGAAGTCGACAGTCTCGTCTTCGAGCAGCTCCTCGACGCGGTCGAGCAGGGCAGTCGTCTTCCCGCTTCCCGGCCCACCGAACAGGCGGACAACCTCGGTGGTCGAATCAGTCATTGCACACATACTAGCGGGCCGCCCCAATAAACAACGTGTTTTGGAAAAACGCCCGGCTATCGGTCGTTCGTGGACGGCCCACACCACGGGCGCTCGGTCGAGCGCCGGCGGTGTGGTTCGATGGCGATACTACGGTTGCCGTGGCGAACGCGCCTCCCGGACCTCCGCCCCGTCACGAATCATGTCCTCGCAGGCGGGACAGACCCGGGGGCCGTCGGTGTCGGACGGCGTGAATACACGGACGTAGTCCTTCGTGACGAAGGACCCACAGTTCTGGCACTCTGGCATCCTCTCTCCGATACTGTCTCGACGGCGGACAGCATCTACCGGGAGGTAGATATCAGAGAATATATAGCTATGGAATGTCAGAAGTGCTACCGGTACAGCGAGACGTACAGCATGGCGAACCCGATGATAAACGGAATAGTCTCCGCCATCTGGAAGAATACCCCGGCGAGAGGTCCTGTCAGGCCGGTGGAGAGCTGGGTGATGACGCTGGTGACAGCGACGCCCATACTGATGAAAGCGAAGCCGACGAAGGCGTACTGTAGCCGCTCTGAGGGGCGTTTCCGGTAGGCCTGGAAGCTGATGAGCGTGATACCGAGGGTGAGACCGAACACGACCATCCGCATCAACACGAGCGCCCCGCGCGCGATGGCGACCCCGCTTTGCATCGGTTAGTTGTCCATATGTTACTCGGGGTTTAGCTCGTCCCACAGCTGGCCAAAGCGGTCGGGGAGGTTCTCTTCGCGGTAGATACGCACCTTGTACTCCTCGTCCTCTAGCGAGATGACCGTCGACTCGAAGTTGGACTCGTACACCTTGTAGTGGTTGCCGTCCTCCGCGACGAGCGTGCGGTCTTTCACCAGGTCGTACTCGTCCAGAAGCTCGATGCGACGGTAGACAGTCGGTAAGGAGAGGTCACACTGCTCGGCGAGGTCTTTCGCAGACTGCGCCTCACGACTGATGGCGGCCAGCACGCGTCGGGCGTGCTGGTCGCCGATTGTATCGAGGACCTCCTCGATGCTCTTGTCCTCTGCCACTATCCAACCCTACTCACCATTTCATATAAACGTTTACGAGCGGGGTGGTTGTTTCACGCTCCGAAAACGCTGGGGGGTTTATATCATAACGGCGCCGGTACGTCCTGATGCGGATTCCGTCCAGATAAACGATGTCCGGAGACAACCTCCGCCGCGTGGCGACGGGCAAGACGATGGGTGACCGACCCGACGAGCGACTGACCCCCCTCGTCGGGGCGACCGACCCAACCACCCATGGTAGCCCCGGTCGTGACGCCATCCCGGAGTCGCTGTTGGCTTCGGTCATCGACGACATCGCCGACGGCGACATCGCCGTCGACGACGGGCTCGTAACCCAGAATCTGGACGAAATCCTGCTCGCGATGATCGCGTTGTCGGACGAGGAGACCCACGGGACAGGGCTCATGGAGGCGCTGTCGCGTCTGTTCGACGCGCAGTTGAGTCCGGGCACGGTGTATCCGCGTCTGCACGACCTCGAAGCGGAGGACACACTCACCGTTCACGAACTGGTGCAGACAAAGCAGTACTCGATCGACGACACCGAAACGGCGGCGTCACGGATCGAGGAAGCGGCTTACAGGCATTTCGTCATCGGGATGTTCCTGCACGCGTCACTCGACGCGGTGTGACATCTCACGTCTCTCTCTATCCACCCCGGGCCGGCTCCTGACCCCAGCCGGTCCGGGTTTGCTTCAAACCGACACGTCGGGACACGACCGTACCGAGCCGTGACCAGTCAGCCGCGGCTCAAGAAAGAGCACACGGGTGAGAAAAGTACTGCGAGGGTCGCGGGTCAGTTTACGGGTGTCCAGCCACACACCGAGCACTCGCTCGCGGCCGAGCCGTGGAGTCCGCCACAGTCGGGACACTGCTTTTTGTTATAGTTTTCTTCCCATCCAACGTCTTCGACCTCGTGACCGCGCTGCGAAAGGAACTCGTCGAACATTTCGTCGGATCTCGGTGCGCTCGCCATACATGCTATGGTATGCCACACCACTATATAGAACTATCGGTTGTGAGGACTAGTGACATGCTACTCGGAAATGGTCGAACTGGCGCTTGTAGCGGAAAGCTGCGGGCCGAACTAGTCCCGCACCGACACCACGGCGTCGGTAATCGCGTCGGCCCGACCGACGAGCAGGCTGCCGACGACGCTCATCACGAGCACGTAGCCGACGGCGAAGGCGGGCAACACCGACCCC
>JBEQBH010000263.1:0-2672 GCA_041639955.1 Halobacteriales archaeon
GCCAGCGCCAGACGGGGACGCGAAACCGCTGGCGCGGGGGAAGCCGAAAGCGGCGGAGGGCCGCGACCGGCGTCAGGAGCGCCGTCCAGACGGTGAGCGTCACGGTGACCGGGACGGGACCGAACGCGAACGGCGAGAGCAACAGCCCGAACACGAGCAGCGGAACGAGCGCGATGCTGAGCGCGAACGAGAGCGCGGCGCGTTCGAGGCCGTCGATGGTCCGTTCCGCTCGCGGTTGGTCGAACAGCGATACCGGGTCGTCGAGCGCCCCGTCGTGGTCGGTCGGTGACCGCCCGGCCCCGGGAAACAGCGCGGCGAGCAACACGTACCCCGGAACGAACAACACGAACGCGGTCCCGAGAACGACCCGGAAAACGGTCCCGTCGATTCCCGGACGGAACACCACCAGGTTCACCAGGGCGACAAGCCCGGCGACCGCGACCAGATCAACTCCGTCTCGTAGCGTGGATTGCACCTGTGTCATATCTTGCTGGCGTGCCGGCCACAGCGAGGCAACGGTTTCGGAACACCACTCGTCTGTCGGTGACGCGGGTTTCCGTAGGCATAAAAAGAGAGCGGCTACCCCCGCTAAGCTATGGCTACCACCCGCGGTCACGTTACGACGGCGGCCACCTGCCGGAGTTCGAGCAGCCCGGTCGTCACGGACAACACCGCCCAGACGAGGACGCCGGCGCCGACGACGAGCCCGAGCGTGAGCCACCCCGAGATGTACCCCGAGAGCCCGAAGACGACGGCCGCCATCACGAGCGAGACGGCGGCTATCTTGCCGGCCCGCCTGAGGAGGAAGCCGACGCGGAGGTCGAACTCCTGGGCGGAGATGTAGACGTTCGTGGCGGTGTACAGTCCGTGGGTGACAAGCGTCGCCAGCGCGGCGCCGACGACGCCGAAGGGCTGGATGAGCGCCACGGTCAGGCCGACGTTGAGCAGCGCCGTTATCACCCGCGCGATGGCTCGTTCCCGCGCCCGGCCGAGGTAGTCGAGGCCGTTGTCCGAGACCTTCGTGACCGCTTTCAGTATCACGTACAGCCCGAGGACCTGCAGGACGGGGACGGCCCCGCTGTACTCCGAGCCGAACACGAGCGTGACGGTCGGGCGGGCCACGAGCAGGAGACCCACGCCGGCCGGCACGTACAGCAGCAATCCGTTCAGGAGGGCGTCCTCGTATAGCCGGGACATCTCCTCGACGTTGCCCGCCGCCTTCTGGGAGCCAAACGTCGGAGAGAGGGTGAAGCCAAGCGCCGACAGCGGGGTCTCCAGGAAGTTCACCACCTGTTCGGCGATGACATAGAAGCTCACCGCCACTGGCGAGAGGAAGTAGCCGACAAGGAGGGTGTCGACCTGGTGGTCCAGGTATCTCGACATGTTGGTCGCCGTGGTCGGCACGGCGTACTCGAAGATGCGGCGCCGGAGCCCGGGCTCGGGCCCGCTGTCGTCGGTGTCGTACTGCCGGAGCTGGCGGAGGAGATAGAACCCGCCGAGCGCGGTGGTCAACAGCGCACTGAACACGTAGCCCCAGAGCGCACCGAGCGCGCCGAAGCCAGCGGCGACGAGTCCAAGGGCCAGGGCCACGCGGCTGAGCCGGCCGACGCTGCCCATGACCGCGACGAGTCGAATCGCCTCGAACCCCTGCAGGACCTTCTCCAGAAACGTGATAGCCATCCAGAGGACGACAAACAGCGCCCCGACCAGCAGGAACGGCCGCAGGCCCGGTTCGTCGAACAGCGAGGCTATCCGCGTCGCACTCACCGAGAGCAGGACCACCGCAACCAGCATGACACCCACCAGGACGAGCGCCGAGTCACGGACGATGTAGGGGAGCTGGGACTGGTCGGTCTCCCGGTACTCGGCGATGTACCGACCGGCGGAGCGGCCGATGCCTATCGTGACGAGCTGGAAGACGGTCACCACCGACAGCGCGAGAAAGAGGAGCCCGTAGCCGTCGGGGTCGAGCAGCCGCGCCAGACCGACCGTCAGCAGGGACCCACCGATAGCCCGGATTATCTTCCCGGCGAGTTGGGCCCTGAACCGACCGACGAGTTCGTCTCTCAGTCCCATGCGCTCCGGGCGGGCGGGCGACGCTGGGCTAGCTGGCCGCTATCGATACCGGGGCGGGACCGCAGTCGAGGCCGGCGTGACCAACAGTACATGCTATCGGTGGTCGGGCGTGGAGTCAGTTCGGGGTGCGACCGGGGCGGGGTGGAGTCGACCGCTGTACACGGGAAGACGTATCGGGAAAGCCGGCTATTGGTATGTAGCACATATCGGGCTCGCGGCCGCGCCGGCGTGTGAGCCGATGGGGCGCTCCGGCGAACCGTCGGGGCGCGGGGTGACACGCCAAGTGGCTCAGTCGTCGGGCGCGCCTGACCCGGTAGAGCCTCGTCACTGTGGCGATGCGTCGGCACGGCTTCTCAGTCCGCTCGTGCCCACAGTAAGCTACTATTTCCGCCGGAACGGCGCCGCAAACCGGAGAGAAGACAATTCAGCGGCACCCGACAGCCGGCCCATACTGATTTATCGGGAAACGAAACCGGCGGTATGTCCGACGAGGGGCAGGACAGCGAGGAGAACAACAGCGGAGGCCACACGAGTCGCCGCCGGCAGGTGTTGTCGCTGCTGGGTGCCGGGCTCCTCGGCGGGGCCGTCGGCGTGGG
>JBEQBH010000264.1:0-2662 GCA_041639955.1 Halobacteriales archaeon
CAGGAAACAAAAGCTCGCTGACGTTCTCCGGGAGCGGAAATCGCAAGCAGGCGTCACCGAGCCGCTGCGGTCGGTTTGTCGGGGTCCGAATCGAACCCGGACCGTGGCGGAAAGCGACAGGAACAGCGACGGAGATTATCTGCCCTGACAACACAGGGCGGCTACTCGACACCGAGATACGAGCGGAACGACTGCAGAGAGGTGGGGTCGCGACCGAACGCGTCGACGTCGTTGGTCGCCGGCGTGTTGTCGAAATCAAGGCCCTCGTACTGGTCGCGTCCCATAGGGAACCCAAGCGAGCCAAGCACGGGAAGCCCGATTTTGGCCAGCGGCATCGGCAGGGGAACGATGCTGATAGACTTGCCCTCGGCCGCGAAGACCAGTTCCGTGGCCTCCCGCAGACTCAGCGTCTCGGGGCCGCCGACCTCGTAGGTCTGGCCGACGTGTTCCTCGCTCTCCAGCGCGTCGGCGAGCATCGGGACGAGGTCGTCGACCCAGATGAGCTGGAAGTGGGCCTTCTTCCCGCCGCCGGGCAGCGGGTACAGGGGCACCGCGGGGGCGAAAATCTGCTTGAGTCGCTTGGTGAAGTAGACGAACTCCCCGCCATCGCCGAAGACGACCGAGGGCCGGAAGATGATCCAGTCCAGCTCGGAGTTTCGCACGACCTCCTCGGCTTTCCCCTTTGCCCGGAGGTAGTGGGTCGCGCCGTCGGGGTCGGCCCCCAGCGCACTCATCTGGAGGAAACGGGACACACCGTGTTCCTCGGCCGCTTTGACACAGTTCTCGGTCCCGCCCAGATGGACCGCCTCGTGCATCTCGTCGCCGCCGTCGGGCTTGAACAGCGGCGAGAGCGCGGGTAGGAAGACGACGGCGTCCCGGCCCTCGAAGGCCCCCTCGATGCTGTCGTAGTCGGTCACGTCCCCTTCCTTCCGAGTGACCCCGTCGGGAAGCTCCGCGTCGTGTGGGTTCCGTGACAGGGCGGTCACGTCGTGGCCGCGGTCGTCGAGTTCCCGGCAGAGGTGCTGTCCAACGAAGCCAGTCCCGCCGGCTACAAGTACGTCCATACACTTCCTTTCCGCCGAACGACCCTAAAGATAGGGTGAAACCAGTTTGGGGTATGGGGGTGTTGTCGTCGACCCCGGCGAGCGGACATCGGTGACCAGCGACACCAGTCCGTATCGGGGTTCGGGGCGCTTACGTACCCCGCCACCGACGGACCGGTATGCTCGTGACGCTGGAGGGGCTCGACGGCAGCGGGAAGACGACGGTGTGGGAGCGGCTACGGGCCGACGACGCCCTGCCGGACGACGCCACGTTCACGCGTGAACCGACCGACAGCTGGTACGGGGAGGCGGTCATGCGCTCCATCGAGGACGACAACGCCGACTCACTGGCGGAACTCTTTCTGTACACCGCCGACCACGCGGCCCACCTGGCCGACACCGTCCGCCCTGCGCTCGACGCCGGCTCGCTGGTCGTTTCGGACCGCTACTCCGACTCCAGATACGCGTACCAGGGCGCCACCCTGGCCGGCAACGACCGCTTCGAGGACCCGTTGGCGTACGTCAAACGGGTCCACAAGCCCTGGACCCGTCCGCCCGACCGCACGGTGTATCTCGACCTCGACCCGGAGACGGCCGCCCGCCGCAGCGGCGCCACGAACAAGTTCGAGACGGCCGACTACCTGGCAGACGTCCGGGCGAACTACGAGCGGCTCATCGACGCCGACCCCGACCGCTTCGTCCGTGTCGACGCCACACAGGACCCCGAGACCGTCTACGAGCGGGTTCGGGACGCGGTGTGTCGGTAGCTACGCCGAGGTCGGCAGCTCTACCTCGTCGGGCGACGGCATCCAGACGTAGTCGAAGGTCATCCCCACTGCGAGCGGAATCAGTATCGTGAGCGCGACTGCCACCCCGTTGCTGAGTCCCAGCCCGGAGCCGAACCCGAGCACCGCAAACAGCATGAACACGGCGAACATCGCAAACGGACAGAGCAGGACGGAGTAGAGGAAGCCGCCCCACCTGGTTTTCAGCCGAACCCTGAAAAATCGGGTCATAAGTGCCGTCACAGCGCTGTTGAGCAGCACGATGACGAGCAGTCCGGCGAGTCCGACGACGCTGACCATACCCGGCCTAGCGGGCCGACGACCTTTGCCGTGTCGGAACGGCACTACTGGGTCGCGACTCCGGTCGGCCGCTCGCGCTACTCCAGACAGATGTAGGTCCGGGTATCCGCGACCCCGTCCAGGTCACGGACGCGTGTCGATACCGACTGCATCACGTCGTACACCTCCTCGCCGGTGGCCTCGGCGATGATGTCGTACCGTCCGGCGACGATGTGTGCCTCGACAATCCCCTCCGTCTCCCGGACGGCCACGAGCAGGTCGTCGGACTTGCCAGCGACCGTCTTTATCATGATGAACGCGGATGCCATACTGTGGTATGATGTACCACAGTATCAAAAACGTTCGCGCGATTGATGGCTTCTGACACGATACCTGTCACCTGTGTTAGTAGATCGGCGGGGTACTTTTATTCGTCCCCGTTGCGTACTGCCGTCTATGCTATACGTTATCGTGGGTGCCGGCCGTGTGGGGCTTCGGACCGCACGGGTACTGCGTGAGGGGGGACACGACGTCACCCTCATCGAGAGCGACGAA
>JBEQBH010000265.1:0-2659 GCA_041639955.1 Halobacteriales archaeon
GCCACTGCACGCCGCTACACCTACTTCCTGTACGCGCCGGATGCCGACGACGTGGTCGCCGCAGAGGCCCTCGACGCGCTCTGTGGCCGCCACGACTACCACAACCTCACGCCCGACGACGACGGGACGGTCCGGGAGGTTTCGGGGGGCCTCCAGCGAGAGGGCGACGTGCTCGTCGTAGAGCTCCGCGCCGGTGGCTTCGCCCGGCAGCTGGTTCGACGCATCGTCGGCCTGCTCGACGAGATTATTCGGGGTGTGTCCACGCTCTCGAAGGTCGACCGTGTTCTGTCGGCCGACCCGCTACCCGGCCCCGAGGGGGTCGCGCCCGCGCCGGCCTACCCACTGGTCCTGACCGGCGTCGACTACCCCTGTGTGACGTTCGAACCGGACGACGACGCCGTCGACGGCACCCGCTCCGTGTTCGAGGACCTGCGGGTAGAACGGGCGACGGCGGCCCGGGTCGCGGCGTGTGTGGTGTCGGGGCTTTCCGGCTCTCAGGCACACCGTCAGTGACACCACACTGCTCGCCCGGAAAGGCTTACTTCGGCCCTTCCCTACGCCGACTCATGAGTTCGGTACCCGCACGCGACGACATCGACGAGGAGTACAAGTGGGCGCTTGAATCCCTCTACGCCGACGACGAGGACTGGGAGCAAGCCTACGAGGAAGCCGAGGGGCTCATCGAGGACCTCGAAGCCTACGAGGGCCGGTGTACGGACGACGCGGCCACGTTGCTGGCCACCCTGGAGACCTACGAGGAACTGATGCGGACGGTCTCGAACGTCGCCTCCTACGCTCGGATGCGCCGGGACGAGGACACGACCGACGACACCTACCAGGCGCTGACTGCCCGCTCGCAGTCGCTCTCCTCCGATGCGAGCTCCGCGGCCTCCTTTCTCGAACCCGAACTACAGGAACTGACCGAGGACGACATCGACGACCTCGTTGCGGCGGAGCCCGCCCTGTCCGACTACGAGCACTACTTCGACGACGTGTTGCGGATGAAACCCCACACCCGCTCGACGGAGGTCGAGAACCTGCTGGCCGAGCTGGGCGAGGTCACCGGCGCCGCGGGCGAGGTGTACAACATGCTGGCCAACGCCGACATGGAGTTCCCGACCGTCGAGGGGCCCGACGGCGACGCCCAGCCCATCACGCTGAACAACTTCACGACGCTACAGAAACACCCCGACCGCGAGTTCCGCCAGCGGGTGTACGAGGCCTTCTACGACGAGTGGGCGGGCGTCAGAAACGCCGTCGGCACGGCCCACAAGAACGCCGTCAAGACGGACGTGAAGCTCGCGCAGGCCAGAAACTACGACACCGCCCGCGAGGCCGCGCTGAACGGCCCCAACATCCCCGTCGAAGTGTACGACACGCTCGTCGACACCGTCCGCGACAACCTCGATCACCTCCACCGCCACGCCGAGCTGAAAGCCGACAGTATCGACGGTGACGACCTGCGGATGTGGGACCTCTACGTCCCGCTGGTCCAGGAGGAGTCGCCCGACGTCAGCTACGAGCAGGCCTGTGAGTACGTCACCGAGGCCGTCGCGCCGCTTGGCGAGGAGTACCAGTCCCGGCTCGCGGAGGGGCTCGACTCGCGGTGGGTCGACGTCTACGAGACCAAACACAAGCAGTCCGGCGCCTACTCCGGGGGCACCTACGACTCCCAGCCGTTCATCCTCATGAACTACCAGGACGACGTGGAGTCGATGTACACGCTGGCCCACGAGCTGGGCCACTCGATGCACTCGGAGTACACGAGCGAGAGCCAGCCCTACGTCTACTCGAACTACGAGATATTCGTCGCCGAGGTCGCCAGTACGGTCAACGAGACGCTGCTCACCCACCACCTTCTGAACACCGTCGAGGACGACACCCTCCGCCGGCACGTCCTCAACGAGTACCTCGAGCGGTTCCGCTCTACCCTGTATCGCCAGACGATGTTCGCCGAGTTCGAGCACCGGACCCACGAGATGGCCGAGGCCGGCGAGCCCCTGACGCCCGACAGACTCGACGACCTCTACGCCGACCTCAAGGGCGACTACTACGCCCCCGCCGAACTCGACGACCGTATCGCCCGTGAGTGGATGCGCATCCCCCACTTCTACCGGGCCTTTTACGTCTACCAGTACGCGACTGGCATCTCCGCGGCCGTCGCGCTCGTGGACGGCATCCTGGAGGAGGGCGAGCCCGCCGCCCAGCGCTACATCGACTTCCTGTCGAGCGGTTCGCGGGAGTACCCGCTGGAACTGCTGCGTGGCGCCGGCGTCGACATGGCCTCGCCCGACCCGGTCGAGTCGGCACTGGACACCTACGGCGAGTATCTCGACGAGTTCGCCAGCTTACAGTAGTCCCACTAACGGGACTGTCCGCCGACACGAACTGGTGTTGTGACCCAAAGGCACTTTTAGTCTCAACCGGTAGTATCCGGCAGTCAAATGTCGCGCAGTCCCTCGCTTCCGGAACGCCCACGTCTGGACCTCGACCCAGAGATGACGCCAGAAGAGCGTCTAGAGGCTCTCCGGGACCACTTCGAAGAGATAGTCCGTGTCAACGAACAGCTCACCGAACAGCTCGACAGCGCCCAGGAGCGCCAGGCCGACCTCTCGGACGACGTCGACCAGCTCGAACGGGAAAACGAGACGCTGAAGAC
>JBEQBH010000266.1:0-2658 GCA_041639955.1 Halobacteriales archaeon
CATCACTTGCTGGTCCCACTGGAGGACACTCCCGGCGTCGGAGACGTAGTGGAGCTGTCGGACGTGCTCCAGAAACCGCTCGTAGGTCTCGGTCGTCGTTGCCATGCAGTGGCGTTAGACCGGCGCGCCTATAGACGCGTTGCCGGCGGAAAGACTTCTGACAGGGCGATGTAGCGATACAGGACACTCTGCTTTCACGTAGATAAAGAATTGTTTGGTTTGATCGATACATTCCTTCTAATTTGAACAACTTTAACAGTCCAAAGCGGTGGTTATCTCGCGTGAGCAGATCCAACCACGAGTGGTGGCCGAACCAGTTGAGTCTCGACCTCCTCGACCAGAACGCCCGCGACGCCGGGCCGACGGACGAGTTCGACTACGCGGCGGCGTTCCAGAAACTCGACCTCGACGCGGTGAAGGCGGACCTCGAAGAGCTGATGACGGAGTCCAAAGACTGGTGGCCGGCCGACTACGGCCACTACGGGCCCCTGTTCATCCGGATGGCGTGGCACAGCGCCGGCACGTATCGCACCGCCGACGGTCGCGGCGGCGCGGCCGGCGGGCAGCAGCGCTTCGCGCCGCTCAACAGCTGGCCCGACAACGCGAACCTGGACAAGGCGCGCCGACTACTCTTGCCTATCAAACAGAAGTACGGTCGCAAGCTCTCCTGGGCCGACCTGATGATACTGGCGGGGAACGTCGCCATCGAGTCGATGGGGTTCCAGACGTTCGGCTACGCCGGCGGCCGCGAGGACGACTTCGAGCCCGACGAGTCGGTCTACTGGGGGCCCGAAACCGAGATGGACACCCAGGAGCGGTTCGACAAGCCCGGCGAGATAGAGAAGGGCCTCGGCGCGTCCGTGATGGGACTCATCTACGTGAACCCCGAGGGGCCCGACGGGAACCCCGACCCGGAGCTGTCGGCCAAGAACATCCGCGAGACCTTCTCCCGGATGGCGATGAACGACAAGGAGACGGCCGCGCTCATCGCCGGCGGCCACACCTTCGGGAAGGTCCACGGCGCCGACGACCCCGAGGAGAACCTCGGTCCCGAACCGGAAGCGGCACCAATCGAGGCCCAGGGGCTAGGCTGGGAGAACGACTACGGCTCCGGGAAGGGCGGCGACACCATCACCAGCGGCATCGAGGGGCCATGGACGGGCTCGCCGACCGACTGGGACATGGGCTACATCGACAACCTACTCGAGTACGAGTGGGCGGCCCAGAAGGGCCCCGGCGGCGCCTGGCAGTGGCTGCCGGTCGACGAGGAACTGAAAGACACGGCGCCGGACGCCCACGACCCCGACGAGTCGGTCACGCCCATGATGCTCACGACGGACGTCGCACTGAAGCGTGACCCGGACTACCGTGAGATAATAGAGGAGTTCCAGGAGAACCCGATGGAGTTCGGGATGAACTTCGCGAAGGCCTGGTACAAGCTGACCCACCGGGACATGGGCCCGCCCTCCCGGTTCCTCGGTCCCGAAGTCCCCGAGGAAGAGATGCTGTGGCAGGACCCGCTGCCCGAGGCCGACTACGACCTGATCGGGGCCGAAGACGCCGAGAGCCTCAAGGCGGACATCCTCGAGACGGACCTCTCGGTGCCACAGCTCGTCAAGACCGCCTGGGCGTCGGCGTCGACGTACCGCGACAGCGACAAACGCGGCGGCGCGAACGGCGCTCGCGTCCGCCTGGAACCCCAGCGGAGCTGGGAGGTCAACGAGCCCGAGCAGCTGCGCACCGTCCTGGAGACCCTGGAGGAAGTCCAGGCCGAGTTCAACGGCTCGCGGGACGACGGGACGAAGGTCTCGCTCGCGGACCTCATCGTGCTGGGCGGCAACGCGGCCGTCGAGCAGGCCGCGGCCGAGGCCGGCTACGACGTGTCGATTCCCTTCGACCCGGGCCGGACGGACGCCACGAGCGAACAGACCGACGCCGACTCCTTCGAGGCGCTCAAGCCGGCGGTCGACGGGTTCCGGAACTACATCCGGGACGACATCGACGCGCCGCCGGAAGAGGTGCTGGTCGACGAGGCCGACCTGCTCGACCTGACACCGTCCGAGATGACGGTGCTCGTCGGCGGGATGCGCGCGCTGGGCGCGAACTACCAGGGGTCGGACCTCGGCGTCTTCACAGACAACCCGGGGACGCTGACCAACGACTTCTTCGTGAACCTGCTGGATATGGACACGGAGTGGGAGCAGGTATCGGAGAACGTCTACGAGGGACGTGACCGTGCCACAGGCGAGGTCCGATGGGAGGGTACCCGCATCGACCTCATCTTCGGTTCTCACTCCCGGCTTCGAGCTATCGCGGAGGTCTACAGCGCCGACGACGCGGAGGGGAAGTTCGTGCGCGACTTCGCGGAGACGTGGGCCAAAGTGATGCGTCTCGACCGCTTCGACCTCGAGTAGTCGCTGAGTAGTCCGGGCCCCGTCTTTCCGTGTCTGGGCGTGCCCGTCACGGCACCGCTCGATACGGCGGGAGTAGCCCGCCTTGCAGGCGGCATCGACACCAAAGCGTTACACGCCAGGCGGGGCGTCGCTGGCGACCTGTATCTCGTAGGCCTCGATGTCCTCGTAGGCGGCGACCTGTCCACCCACGTCGACCGGCCCGTCATCAGTCTCGACGATAAGCGTCGCCACCTCCCGGTTCGGC
>JBEQBH010000267.1:0-2656 GCA_041639955.1 Halobacteriales archaeon
CAGAGGGCTTCGACTGGAAGAAACTGCCCACACTAACTCCCCTCCGGCGTAGCAGCCGTTGTAGTGGTGTATCCCGTGACCTGTTCGGTACGTCTACCCGCAGTTGTGCCCGACAGAGCGACCCTGACCGTCGACCCCGACATACCGTATGCACTCGTAGTAGCAAATATAAAAATACTGGCCGGCGTTGTGTGACCGTTCTCCGAAGTATATTCTATTTTTGTTGTGGTATATAGCCCAGAAGGCGAAGTTTCGGTACAAACGTTTATATATCACCCAGTAGATTGCCCACAATGTGTGTTACCGTATGTCGTGACCGGCGAGCGACGACGGGAACCCACAGACGAACCGACTGCGACCGAGCGAACGCATTCACTCTCACCGTGTCAGAACCCGACCCACCCCAGATACGACGGAGCATCGAGGTCGAATACTGGGTCGTCGACGACGAGGGCCGACTCGTCGAACCCGGCCCGCTCGTGGCGGCCGCACCGGGCGTCGAACGGGAGTTCGTCGAGCCAGTACTGGAGATAAAGACGACACCGTGTGAGACGACAGCACAGCTCCGGTCCGAGCTGTTTGGCCGCATCGAGCGGGTGCTTTCCGTCGCCGACGAACACGACATGGGGCTCGTTCCGCTGGCGACCCCGCTACACGCCGACGAGATAGCCGACCTGCCGAGCGACCGCACCCGGATACAGGACGAGATAATCGGCTCGGACTTCGAGTACGTCCGCCACTGTGCGGGCACGCACATCCACGTCGAGCAGCTACCGGGACGGGCTATCGACCAGGTGAACACCCTTATCGCACTGGACCCGGCGCTGGCGCTCGTCAACTCCGCGCGCCGGTTCCGCGGGCAGCCACTGGCCGACGGCGTCCGGTCGAAGCTCTACCGGTGGATGGCCTACGACGGGCTGGCACACCAGGGCCGCCTCTGGCGGTACATGGAGTCGCGGGCGGACTGGGACCGTCGACTCCAGCGCCGGTACGAGGAGTTCGAGCGGGCGGCGCTGGAGGCGGGCGTCGATCGGCAGACGTTCGCGTCGTCGTTCGACCCCGAGAGCGCGGTCTGGACGCCCGTCCAGCTCCGGTCGGAGTTCGGGACCGTCGAGTGGCGCTCGCCGGACACCACGCTGCCGAGCAGCGTCGTCGACCTCGCCGACACCGTGGCCAGGACGGTCGCACACCTCCGGGACGCGGAGGTCCGCATCGAGGGCGAGACCGGCCGCGTCACCGACAGCCAGGTCGTCCTGCCGGAGTTCAACCACGTCCTGGAGTACGTCAACGCCGCAATCAGGGATGGGCTCGCCGACGAGTCGCTGTGTGCCTATCTCGAACGCATGGGGTTCGACGTCGATGCCTACGACCCCATCTCCCGGCAGCAGGAGACGCCGGGAAGGATGACGAAGGCCCAGGCCCGAAAGCGGCGGCTCGCCTACGCCGAGCGACTCGAACAGGATGTCACAGAGACCCAGTCGATGCCGGCCGACTGAGCCCGGCTCACTTTCGGGTCAGCTGGATGAGCCCCTTCCTGAGGGCCAGTTCGAACCGCTCGTCCAGGGGCATCGCCTCCCAGCCGTCGGGTAGTTCCTCGTCCGGCAGCGAACGCAGCGACTCGACGAGTGACTCGTGGAGAAAGCGGCCGTTCTCGTCGCACTCGTCACAGGTCCGGATGACGGACCGAATCTCGAACGGGCGCGTGACGGTAGCCTCACAGTGCGAACAGACGTACGTCTCGGTCACTGTGCCCTATTCCGTCGCTTACCACTCCTATCTTGCGACCTGAAACGGCTCGGCGTCCGCTCCGGAGCCCGGCGTCTCAGTCCCACTTGGCGCCGGGGTTGGTGACCGCACCGTTGGACGCGGAGCCGAAGTCGCGGTGGTACTTCGCGAGGATGCCGCTGTCGTACTGCGGTTCGGGGTCGTAGTCCTCCAGGCGCTCCTCGATTTCCTCGTCGGTGAGGTCGACGGACAGCTCCAGTTCGTCGATGTCGATGGTGATGGTGTCGCCGTCCTCCAGCGCGGCGATGGGACCGCCGGCGAAGGCCTCGGGCGCGACGTGACCGATGGAGAACCCGCGCGTGGCCCCGGAGAACCGGCCGTCGGTAAAGAGCGCGACGTCCTCGGCGTGGCCCTGGCCGGCGACGGCCGACGTGACGCCGAGCATCTCACGCATGCCCGGCCCACCCTGTGGGCCCTCGTTGCGGATGCCGATGACGTCGCCCGACTCGACGTTCCCCTCCTGGACGTAGCGCATCGCGTCCTCCTCGTTGTCGAAGATGCGAACGGGCCCCTCGTGGCGGAGGTGGTCCTCGCCGGTTATCTTGATGACCGCGCCGTCGGGGGCGAGGTTACCGGTGAGGATGCGGATGGCGCCCTGCTCGTTTTTCGGCTCCTCGACGGTGTAGAGGAAGTCCGCGTCGAGGTCCTCGATGGCCGGCGGGTCGATGCGTTCGAGCCCCTCGGCCAGCGTCTCGCCGGTGACCGTCATCGCGTCGCCGTGGAGCAGGTCGGCATCGAGCAGGGCCTTGAGGATGACCGGGATGCCGCCGACCTCGAAGAGGTCGTTCATCACGCGCTCACCGCCGGGCTGGAGGTTCGCAATCTTGGGCGTGCGCCTGCTTATCTCGTTGAACGTCTCGATGTCGAGGTC
>JBEQBH010000268.1:0-2650 GCA_041639955.1 Halobacteriales archaeon
GAGGCGGAACTGCTCACCGAGGACGTGGAGACGGTCGTCGCGGACGTCATCGAGGCCGGCGGCGACGCGGCGATGGCGATGCTTGGCGAGACGGTGTTCGCGCTCGGGACCGGGCTGACCGACGCTGGCTACGACGCCCGCTCGTGTGCGGTGTACCCCGCCGGCGCGACGCTCGATACCTGAGTCCGCGGGTGTGGGAGGCGGTGGCGCGGGTACGGAGGACTTTTCTACGGCCCAGCAGACAGGGACGCGTATGAGCGACGACGTCGACGTGCCGGAGAGCCACCCGCGGTACGAGTCGCTGCTGACTCGCCACCGCATCGAGGCGGGGGTCGACATGGGTATCACCTCCCGACAGGGGCTCATCGCACAGGGGCGGGGCGAAGCGTACGACTATCTGCTGGGCGAGGAAACCACCGACAGCGCCGACCGGGCCGAGCGGGCCGCCGCCGCCTATCTCCTCTCGGCGGACCACGCGGTCGTCTCGGTCAACGGCAACGCCGCGGCGCTCGTCCCCGGCGAACTGGTCGCGTTGAGCGAGGCGACCGGGGCCGACCTCGAAGTGAACCTGTTCAACCGGACCGAGGAGCGCATCGAGCGCATCGCCGACCACCTCCGCGAACACGGGGCAAGCGAGGTCAAGGGGCTGACCGCCGACGGGCGTATTCCGGGGCTGGACCACGAGCGCGCGAAGGTCGACGCCGACGGCATCGGCGACGCCGACGTGGTGCTCGTCCCCCTGGAGGACGGCGACCGCGCCGAGGCCCTGGGCGAGATGGGCAAGACCGAACTCGTGGTCGACCTCAACCCGCTCTCGCGGTCGGCACAGGTCGCGACGGTGCCCATCATCGACAACATCATCCGTGCCATCCCGGGCATCACCGACCACGCGCGCGACCTGCGGGGCGACGCGGACGCACAGCGGGCGGCCATCGAGGACTTCGACGCCGACGCGGCGCTGGCCGACGCCGAAGCGGCCATCCGAGGAGGCGTCTGAGGATGGGGCTCGCCCCGTACATCTACGCCGACCGGCGCCTGCCCGACGAGGCGACGGTCCGCGAGACGCTGGCCGACCGAGCGCTGACGAAGTTCGGCGACGACGAGCGACTGGAGCGGCTCCATCGCGTCTTCTACCCGGTCTTTCGCGTCGAGTACCGCTACGAGACCGGCGAGGGGCAGCTGTTTGGCACCGAGGAGCGGACGGCCGCGGCGCTGCTTGACGGCCTGTGGGAGGACAACGACAACGCTCTGGCCCGGTACACCGAGGGCACCGACTCGCTCGTGCGCCGGGCGACCAGCGACTACGACTTCGGCGCCGACACGCCGACGCTCGGCCGCTCGGTGCTCATGCAGTTCCAGGTGACGACCGACGAGGCGGAGTCGCTCCTCCCGCGGCGCATCGAGGAGTACCGAAAGCAGCGGGGCGACACGGCGAACGTCTTTCTGCGGAAGCTCCGTGAGTCCTACGGCCTGCCGGGCGATTTCGACCCCGAGGGGTTCGACGCGGTCACCGGCATCGAGCGCTGTTACCTCCCGTTCTGGCTGGCGGAGTTCCACGCGCCCCACGCCGACGATATCGCGCTCGTCGCCTTCCGGGACCCCGAGGCGCCGGCCGACGAGATGCGGCGGCACGGCTGGCTCTCCGCGTTCGTCAGCGAGCAGCCCCGCCGGCTGGCCACGTTCGGGTACGAGGCCGACCCCGACCGTGTCGAGCGGGCGATTCGCCAGCGAGTCGGGCAGACTGGCGAGAGCGGCGATGGGGACGACACCGGCGGCCGCGAGCCGAGCGGCGAGGGCGTCCCGACGGTTAATCGCCAGAGCCCGAGCGACGGCCAGCCCGAGGTCGTCCAGCCCGACGGCGTCGAGATGCAGGCAGAGAGCGTCGTCGACCCGGACCCCGACCGGAGCTTCGCGGACGTGGGCGGCATGTCCGACCTGCTCGATACGCTCAACCACAAGGTGGTCAGACCGCTCGCGGACCCCGAGGCCTTCGAGGAGTACGGTATCGGCGTCGTCAACGGCGTCTTGCTCCACGGGCCGCCGGGCTGTGGGAAGACCCACGTCGCCGGCGCGCTGGCCGGCGAGGTCGACCACGCCTTCATCGAGGTGGGGCCCGCCGACGTGACGAGCAAGTACATGGGCGAGCCCGCACAGAAGGTCGAGGAGCTGTTCGCCATCGCGCGGGCGAACGCCCCCTGTGTCCTCTTCATCGACGAGATAGACGGTATCGCCGGCGACCGCGATGGCGACTCGAACATGAACTCGAGCGAGCAGCAACTGGTCAATCAGCTCCTGACCGAACTGGAGGGTATCGCCGAGGAGGACGTCGTGGTCGTCGGCGCGACGAACCTCGTCGAGGACGTCGACGGGGCCATCCGCCGGTCGGGCCGCTTCGACGAGCGCGTGGAGGTGCCCCCGCCCGACGCCGAGGCCCGCCGGGCGATTCTCAAGCTCCACCTGGCCGGCCGCCCCACCGCCGAGGAGTTGGACCTCGAACCCGTCGTCGAGGCGACGGCGGGCTATGCCGCCAGCGACCTCGAACTGCTGGCCGAGAACGCCGCCAGGCAGGCCCTGCGAGAGGACGCCCCCATCGGGACCGGCCACCTGCAGGCGGCCGCCGACGACTCCACGACGAGCATCCCGGACTGGA
>JBEQBH010000269.1:0-2647 GCA_041639955.1 Halobacteriales archaeon
GCGCATATCTGTAATTAACTTTGAAGGGAGTATAAGCGTTGTGTGAGAATCGGGACCACACGGCGTGAATGGCCAGAATTGCGGCCGTTAACTGGACGAGCGTAGCGGCCCCGTCGATATGAGAAAATATCTCACACTTTGTCGTGAGCCGCTTCTGGGGCCCGCGCGACCACCACGGTATGGGAGCCCACCACAGTGCATACGAGTCTCGCAACGTTTTTGCCCGGCCGTCATGGACGACTTACATGGCGAACGATTCCGAGCCCTTCTCAGAGAAACTCCGCGTTCCGGAGGCGTTGACCTTCGACGACGTACTGCTGCGACCGAAAGAGTCCCGGGTCGAACCGGACGAAGCCGACACCGCGACGCGCGTCTCGAAGAGCGTCGAGCTGAACGTGCCCGTGCTCACAGCCGCGATGGACACCGTCACCGAGAGCGACATGGCCATCGCGATGGCCCGGGAAGGGGGCCTGGGCGTCCTCCACCGCAACATGGACGCCGACGAGATGGCCGCCGAGATCGAGCGTGTCAAGCGCTACGACGAACTCATTATCCGCGACGTCGTCACGGCCCACCCCGAGCAGACCGTCCGAGAGGTCGACCGGATGATGGACCGCAAGGGCGTCTCCGGCGCCCCGGTCGTCGACGACGAGACCGGCGAGGTGCTTGGCATCATCTCCGGGACCGACATCCGCCCGTATCTGGAGGTCGGTGAGTCCGACGCCGTCACCGAGGCGATGACCGACGAGGTCATCACCGCCTCGGAGGACGTGACTCCGCGGGAGGCGCTCGAACTGATGTACGACCACAAGATAGAGCGCGTCCCCATCGTCGACGAGGAGAACCGACTGGCCGGGCTCATCACGATGCGTGGCGTGCTCAAGCGCCGCGAGTACGACGACGCCGCCCGCGACGACGACGGGCACCTCCGCGTGGGCGCCGCAGTCGGGCCGTTCGAGGTCGAGCGCGCCGAGACCGCCGACGAGGCGGGCGCGGACGTGCTCTTTATCGACTGTGCCCACGCTCACAACGCGAACGTCATCGACAGCGCCCGGGAGATAAAGGAGACCGTCGAGGCCGACGTCGTCGTCGGTAACATCGGCACCAGCGAGGCCGCCGAGGCCGTCGTCGACTTCGCCGACGGCGTGAAGGTCGGTATCGGGCCGGGCTCCATCTGTACTACCCGCGTCGTCACCGGCGCCGGGATGCCCCAGATAACGGCCGTCTCGCAGGTCGCCGACGTGGCCAGCCAGCACGACGTGCCCGTCATCGCCGACGGTGGCATCCGCTACTCCGGCGATGCGATCAAGGCCATCGCCGCCGGCGCGGACGCGGTGATGCTGGGCTCGTACTTCGCCGGTACCGACGAGGCTCCCGGCCGAGTCATTCAGATGAACGGCAAGAAGTACAAGCAGTACCGCGGCATGGGCTCCGTCGGCGCGATGAGCGAGGGCGGCGGCGAGCGCTACCTCAAGGAAGACGACGAGGACGAGGACTACGTCCCCGAAGGCGTCGAGGCCGCGACCCCCTACAAGGGCTCGCTCGCCTCCGAGCTCCACCAGCTCGTCGGCGGGATGCAGTCCGGCATGGGCTATGTCGGCGCCGAGACCATCCCCGAGTTCAAGGAGCGCTCCGAGTTCGTTCGCGTCTCCGCGGCTGGCCAGCAGGAGAGCCACCCTCACGACGTGATGATCACGGACGAAGCGCCCAACTACAGCCCCGACAGCTAACTCCCGGTCGAACCGGACGGCGACGTATCACAGTTTTTCCGCGCTGAGGGCCGGACACCTGACCGGACGAGCGCAAGACACTCCAGGCCACAGGTAAGACAGAGGCGTATGGCCCCATACGAGACGCACGTAGGCGGTGATGCGACTGTCGGTGAGATGGCCCGGACGGTCCGCCGCGCGGTCTTCATCGACGAGCAGGGCGTCGACGAGGCCGACGAGATGGACAATAAAGACGGGGTTGCGACCCACATCGTCGTCACCGACGACGGGGACCCGGTCGCGACGGCGCGGTTCCGACTCGTCGAGCCGACGACCGTCCGAATCGAACGCGTTGCCGTTCTCGAATCGTACCGCGGTGAGGGGCTCGGTGAGAAAGTGATGGACATCGCCGAATCGAGAGCCCGCGAACGCGGCGCGACATCGGCGTTCCTGCACGGCCAACTGCGGGTCGCGGCGTTTTACGAGCGACTCGGCTACGAGAGGGTCGGCGAGCAGTTCGAAGAAGCCGGTATCCCACACGTCGAGATGGTCAAGTCACTCGACTGAACACCCAGCAGTCGCTGTCGGAAATGTTGTAGCAGGAAAGCGGGCCGGAAGGGACTGAGCAAACGCGAAGCGTTTGCGAGGGTCGAGAGACGCCAGCGGCGTCTCTCGGGATTTGAACCGTGGTCGGGGCAACCCTCACTGATTCAAATCTATGTTGACGTCAGGTTCGCGCCGCTCATGGATTTGTTTGCGACGCAGGAAAACGGGCCGGAAGGGATTTGAACCACGGTCGGAGCGAAGCTCCTCCCTGATTCAAATCCTTCCGCCCGGTTCACTCACCGTCTCACTTCGTTCGACGGTTCGCTGTACGGGCCGGAAGGGATTTGAACCCTCGACCGACGGCTTAAGAGGCCGTCGCTCTGCCAGACTGA
>JBEQBH010000270.1:0-2622 GCA_041639955.1 Halobacteriales archaeon
ACTCGACGCCTCGAAGACCTACCGGATGGACGTGGAGTTCTCCGAGCCGGTGGCAGATGAGGACCTGCAGGCCGCCCTCGACGAACTCGAAGGCGCGACAATCCACCAGGACACCCCCCAGCGCGTCGCCCACCGCAGGGCGGACCTCACGCGGACGCGTGACGTGTACGAGGCGAGCGGCGAGTTGGTCGATTCGACCCACGCCGACATCCGCATCCACGGCGCCGGCGGCCTCTACGTGAAAGAGCTGATTTCGAGCGACGAGGGCCGAACCGAGCCGAGTCTGGCCGGTCTGGTGGGCGGCGACGCCGTGGTTACCGCGCTCGACGTGGTCGACGTACAGGGCGAAGACGAACCGTTCGCGGACGAGGCGTTCCTCCGGGACGCGCGCCCGTCCGACGAGTAGCGTTCCCGGCTGTAGTCCGCAGCGAGGGTCCATCTGAAACCGTGGCCGATTCGCCGGCCATAGAGTCGGGGAATGCATCTCGCGATTGCCGTCGACCTGCAGTAGCCTGGAAGTCGACGACGGAGGCGACCACAACGGCTTTACTCGACGCCGCGAATCCACCAGCCATGCGACTGGGCGTCGACGAGGCCGGCAAGGGGCCCGTGCTGGGCTCGATGTTCGCCGCCGCGGTGCGAGCCGAGCCAGCGGCGCTCCCCGACAGCGTCGGCGACTCGAAGGGAATCGCCCCGGCGAAACGGGAGCGGCTGGACGCCGACATCCGGGCCGCCGCCGACGCCGTCGCCGTCGCGGAGATTCCAGTGCGGCGAATCGACGACCCGGAGACGGACATGAACACGCTGACCGTCGCCGCCCACGGGGAGGCGCTCTCGGGGGTCGCCCGTGACGGCCTCGCAGGACTGGTCGACGCCGCCGACACCGACGCCGACCGTTTCGGCCGGCGCGTCGCCGACCGTGTCGACGCGGCGGTCGATATCACCGCCGAACACGGCGCCGACGAGACCGACCCGCTGGTGGGCGCGGCCTCAATCGTAGCGAAGGTGGCCCGCGACAGCCACGTCGCGGCGCTTGCCGAAGCCCACGGCGACGTGGGGTCCGGGTACCCGAGCGACCCGACGACGCGGGAGTTTCTGGCGGACTACGTCGAGGTCCACGGCGAGTTGCCCGACTGTGCCCGCTCGTCGTGGTCGACCTGCGACGACGTGCTCGCCGCCGCTCAGCAGTCGTCGCTTGGGGAGTTTTGACACTGTGTCGGCCCCGACTCTCCACGCGATAGCAGCCATTGAGACACCCGAACGGGTGGGACTGAAAGGGGCCGAGCGCTGCGGGAAGACGGGCGACGCAAGCACTGACCGAACGGAGTGAGGGCAGCGCACAGCGAGCCCCTCGACCGCAGCGCTCGGGGGCTTTCCGGCTATTCGCAGGCGGAGAGTCCCTGAGCAGAAAAGTTAGTTCGTAGTTCGCTACTCGTCCAGCACGAGGCTCCGGAGGATGTCACCGTAGGCCGGCCGGGTCACCAGCACGCCGATGAGGACGCCGACGATGGTGATGATGGCGAACCCGGACAGGTCACCCAGCGGGAACGCGACCATGGGGACCATCGCGATGATGGTCGTCGCCGCGGCGGCGCCGATGACCCAGAACGCCTTTCGGAAGCGGCTCTGGAACACGCGGGCGGTCCCGACCTCTCCCTGCTGGAGAATCTCGTCACCGATGATGATGAGGTCGTCCACCCCCGTCCCGATGACGGCGATGAACCCGGCCAGATGCGAGAGGTTCAGCGGGTACTGCGCCAGCGCGACGAAGCCAAGCAGGATGTACACCTCCGAGAGTGCAGTGACTATCATCGGTAGGGCGACCTCGGAGCGTCGGTAGCGGACGTACACCACGAGGCTGACCGCCAGGACGGCGAGCAGTCCGGTGATGAGGGAGTTCGTCCGGAACTGGTCGGCCAGCGCCGGCGACAGCGTGTTCTGGTTGCCGGACGCGAAGTCGAGCTCCGCCGGCAGGCGGCCGGCCTGCAGGGAGAGCTGGAGTTCACGGGCCTCATCCATCGACGTGGTGGTCATGACGAACTGCGGGTCGTTGGCGAACGAGCCGTCGGCGAAGGACTGCCCGAGCGACGGGCGGACGCCGCCGACGAAGACGGGTTGACCGTTGAGCGTCGTCACCAGACACGTCCCGTTGATACTGTCGACGGAGTCGTGGTCGCTGGCATCGATATCACAGGACGCTCCGTTGCCGAAGCCGGCCGCGGCCATATCCGACTGGAACCGCTCGGCGGCACTCTGTTCGATGGTCACGGGAACCTGGGGACCGCCGGTGTCCGGGTTCTGTGCGTTGCCGATGGAGGCGAACTCGTTCTGGCTGAGGACCTGCTGGCGGCTCCAGTTGCCCGTGGAGTCGTTCCGGTAGACGGCGTAGACACGGACCACGCCCCGTTCCTCGAGGATGTCGATGAGTTCATCGGCGTCTCGGCCGGGCGCAGTGATGCTGATGAAGCTCTGTCCGCCGGGGGAGTCAACCTCTTGGACCCGCCCGCCGCTGAGCGCTGACGTAGTTATCTTGTCCCGGACGGTCGTTACCATCCGGTCGCGGGTGTCCTGTGTGACACCGTCGCGAATCGTCGACGGCTGGTACCCCTCGGCTTCGAGCGC
>JBEQBH010000271.1:0-2621 GCA_041639955.1 Halobacteriales archaeon
GCGTCGGTCTCCCACCCCTCGGGCACCGCGTGGGCGCCGAGGAACGTCGGGACGACCGTCATCGGGTGGTCCTCGGCGGCGTCCCGGACCGCCCCCAAGAGCTTTCGCTCGGCGTCAACGTCGAGGCCGTACCCCGATTTCACCTCCGCCGTCGTCGTGCCGTGTGCGAGCATCGCGTCGAGGCGACCGCGGAGCAGGTCGGCGAGCTCGGTGCGGGACGCGTCCCGAACGGCGTCGACGGTACGCAGGATGCCGCCGCCGTCGTCCATAATCTCCTGGTAGCTCTTGCCCCGGAGCTTCGCGGCGAACTCGTCGGAGCGGTCCCCCGCGAAGACGGCGTGGGTGTGCGAGTCGACGAAGCCGGGAAGCACCGTCTTCCCGGACGCGTCCACGCTGACGGCTGCCCCCTCCGGGGGGTACTCCCGGGTCACCTCGTCGCTCGGGCCGCTGGCGACGACGGCGCCATCCCGGACGACGACCGCGGCGTCCGGAACCGTTTCGACGCTCTCGCCGTGAGTGTGGACGAGCTGTGCAGCGTCGTGAACGATA
The DNA here is from genome assembly GCA_041639955.1 of Halobacteriales archaeon. Lineage (GTDB taxonomy): Archaea > Halobacteriota > Halobacteria > Halobacteriales > Haloarculaceae > Haloarcula. The sequence goes on from JBEQBH010000271.1 coordinate 550, forward strand.
GTGTATCCGGTCATGGTCGTAGACGATGTCCATCCTGGTCGGGCGGGCCGTGTCGGCTCACGGCTCCTCCCGCATCGGAATCGGGACGTTCGAGCGCTCTGCCTCTTCGAGCGCGGTCTCGTAGCCCGCGTCGGCGTGGCGAATCACGCCCATCCCCGGGTCGGTGGTGAACACGCGCTTTGCCGACTTCGCCGCCGACTCGGTGCCGTCGAGGACGACGTGGTTGTTGGTGTGGAGCGCGTTGCCGATGCCGACGCCGCCGCCGTCGTGGACGCTGACGATGTCGGCCCCGGCGGCGCAGTTGAGCAGCGCGTTCAGAATCGGCCAGTCGGCGACGGCGTCGCTCCCGTCCCGCATGTCCTCGGTTTCGCGGTTCGGGGAGGCGACGCTTCCGGCGTCGAGGTGGTCGCGGGTCACGACAATGGGGGCCGTAATCTCGCCCGCTGCGACGAGTTCGTTGATGCGGAGTGCGAACTGCGCCCGCTCGGTCAGCTCCTCGTCGGGTTCCACGGCGTCTACGTCGGCGACGGCGGTTTCGGAAGCCGGGGTCGTCTCGTAACCGAGCCAGCACACCCGCGAGGGGAGCCCCTGGAACTCGACTTGCTCCTGTGCGAGTTCTATCCAGCGGACCAGGCGCTCCTTCTCGGGGAAGAGGTTCAACACCGCCTCGTCAGTCCGGTGGATGTCCGACTCCGCTCCCGAGAGCGCGAGCCAGCGGAACGGACCCTGGCCGCGACAGAACATCGGGCGCACGTACGCCGGCACGAACCCCGGGAAGTCGAAGGCGTCCTCGCGTCCGCGGTGTTCCTCTATCTGTCCCCGGAGGTTGTTCCCGTACTCGAAGGCGACGGCGCCCGCCGACTGCATTTCGAGGATGGCGTCGACGTGTCGCTCCATCGTGTCGAGACTCTCCTGTCGGTAGCGGTCCGGGTCCGCCTCCCGGAGTTCGTCGGCCTCGGCGACGGAGTACCCGCTCGGGTAGTACCCCTCCAGCGGGTCGTGGGCCGAGGTCTGGTCGGAGACCACATCCGGGACGAACCCCTGTTCCAGCAGCTCCTCGCACATATCTGCGGCGTTCATCGGGACGCCGACGCTGTAGGGCTCGCCGTTTGCGGCCGCCTCCCGGGCGCGCTCGATGGCGGTGTCGAGGTCCTCGACCATCTCCTGACAGTAGCCCGTGTCGATGCGCCGCTGGATGCGCTCGGCGTCGATGTCGGCGGCGATACAGACCCCCTTGTTCATCGTGACCGCCAGCGGCTGTGCGCCGCCCATCCCGCCGAGGCCGCCGGTGACGACGACCTGCCCCTCGAGGTCGCCGTCGAAGTGGGCGTCCGCGCACGCGGCGAACGTCTCGTAGGTCCCCTGAATGATGCCCTGTGTGCCGATGTACGCCCACGAGCCGGCGGTCATCTGCCCGTACATCATCAGCCCCTCGGCCTCCAGCTCGTGGAAGTGGTCCCAGTTGTCCCACTGCCCGACGAGGTTGGAGTTCGCGATGAGCACGCGCGGCGACGAGGGATGTGTCCGGAACTTCCCGACGGGCTTCCCGCTCTGAACGAGCAGCGTCTCGTCGTCACCGAGCGTCTCCAGTTCGTCGACGATGGCGTCGTAGGCGTCCCAGCTACGGGCCGCTCGTCCGGAGCCGCCGTAGACGATGAGGTTCTCCGGGTCCTCGCCGACCTCCGGGTCGAGGTTGTTGTTCAGGAGTCGATACGCCGCCTCCTGTTGCCACCCCTCGGTGTGGAGTTCCGTCCCCGTCGGCGCGCCCTGGAGTTCCTGCCACGTCTCGCTCGGTTGCTCGCTATGGTTCGTCATTCTCGCTCGGTGATATGCGAAGACATCTCAAAGGTGTGGAACCGTCATATGGCGGTTCGTTTAAATACGGTATCCGCGGGGGATGCTGTCATCGCTCGGCATGTGTCGGGGGATAGCGCGGAAATCTCCGCGTATACACTTAGGTGACCCTCCAAACGGTGGGTCATGTTTACTTGTGACGAGATTGACGGCACTCGTATGGCCTTACACGAAGCCAACAGCAGGGACCCGCCGGCGGAGCACGAATCGGTCGTTCA
>JBEQBH010000272.1:0-2616 GCA_041639955.1 Halobacteriales archaeon
TCGAAAACGAACGCATCGACGTGGCCAAGGGTGGGGACTTCAAGACGGCGGAGCTGTGGGACTATCTCGCCGACGAGGGCCAGACGCCCGGCGTGGTGAACATGCCGACGATGTATCCGCCACGGGACATCGGCGGGCCCGTCGTGGCCGGCGGCCCCGACGCGGTCCAGGGGGAGTACCGCTCCATCGACAGCGGCTACGCCGCGCCCGAGGGGCTGGAGGACGAACTGGAGGAGCGGTTCGACTACCGAGTCCACCCCGACCCGCTGCTGTCGGGCAACGACGAGCGCGGCGCGGAGGTCGACGCCATCCTGGACGTGATGGAGCGGCGCTTCGAGGTGGGACTGCATCTGCTGGAGGAGAAAGAGCTCGATTTCGTCCACGTGACGCTGTTTTACCTGAACGTCCTCCAGCACTTCTTCTGGGACGACGAGCCGACAAAGCGCGCCTGGGAACTGGTCGACGAACAGCTGGGCGAGCTGGCCGCGATGGACGACCTGAACCTCGTTCTGATGTCCGACCACGGCAGCGGACCGACGACGACGGAGTTCTACATCAACGAGTGGCTCGCCGAGCACGGCTATCAGACCCACGAGCGGACCGTCGAGGACTTCTTCCGTCCCATCGGCCTGACCCGTGAGAACGTACTCGGCGTCGCCAAGAAGGCCGGCATCGTCGACCTGCTGGCGAAGACGGTGCCCGAGTCCATCCAGCAGCTCGTCCCCCAGAGCGCGGGGGCCAAACGCGGGCGGAAACTGGAGGCCATCGACCTCGCGAACACGCAGGCCGTCGCCAGCGGCCAGGGCCCCATCTACCTGATGCCCGGGACGCCCGAGTCGGTCCGGGACCGGCTCATCGAGGACCTGCGGGCCGTCGAGGACAGCGAGGGGAAGGTCTTCGACGGCGTCTACAAAGGCGAGGAGGTCTACAGCGGTGAGTACGTCGACGAGGGTCCGGAGGTCGTCGTCGACATGCGCGACGGCGTCCACGTCAACGACGGCATCGGCGGCGGGCAAATCCAGACCGCGCCGGACCGCTGGGCCGCCGAGAACACCCGCAACGGCATCTTCCTGGTGAGCGGGCCGGACTTCGCCAGCGAGGGCGAAATCGACCAGATTTCGATTACGGACATGGCACCGACGATTCTGGCCGCCCACGGAGCCGACATCCCGACGGACATGGTCGGCGAGGTGTTGCCGATTCACGCCGAGGCCCCCGACGTCGGCGAGCGCGCTCCGATAGATATCGGGGCCCGGGGGGAAGGGACCAGCGAGGAGGTCGCCGACAGGTTGCAGCAGCTCGGGTACATGGAGTAGGCCGGGGAGTATTTTCCGCGCGAGTCACTACGTCGCGGTATGCGAACCCACCTCCGGGCCGGCATCGCCGTCTACAACGCCGGCCGCTACCACGCCGCCCACGACGCCTGGGAGGACCACTGGCTCGACCTCGACAGCGGCGACGACGAGCGGTTCCTCCACGGGCTCATCCAGTTCACCGCCGTCGTCCACCACGGTACCGAGGGGAACTGGTCTGGCGCGCAGGGACTCGCCGAGAGCGGCGGTGCGTATCTGGCGGCGTTGCCCGCCGCCTATCGGGGTGTCGACCTCGACGAGGTACGGCCGTTTCTGGAGCGGGTGGCCGAGAACCCACGGAGTGTCGACTGGGACGACCCGCCGACGCTGACCCACGAGGGCGTGGCTGTGGGCTACGACGACCTCGAGTTCGACGCGACGGCCGTCGCCGCCGAGGTACTGGCAGCGGCCGACGACTACGGCGAGGCGGTCGTCGAGGACGCTATCGGCTACGCCCGCCGGGAACTCGACGACCAGGGCGAGGGGCGCTTCGTCGGGCAACTGTTCGCGTTCGTCCAGGAGGCGGAGAACCGCCCGTTCGTCTACGCCCACCTCTCGAACCACGTCGAGCGCGAACGACAGAAGGACGACGACGTGGCCGGGCTGTTCGACTAAACCCGGTCTGAGCGCCCCGGGGCTTTCTGGCTGTTGGGGGATATGAAGCTTGAGAGGACGTGGAACCCTTAGTCGTCCGCCGTCCCCTCGGCGCGAGCCGGTCCGGACTCGTGCTGGACCAGCCCCTGGCCCACGCCCAGCGCCTCGTCGGTCCGTCGCATGCTCTGTCGGGCGCTTGCGGTCCGCTCGGAGAGCGCCCGAACCGCGTCGATGTTCTCGGGGACCACGTCGGCCTCCTGGTGGATGGCCTGGAACAGATACAGGTCGTTGCCCTCGACAGTCACGGACTCGGCCCAGATGCAGTTCTCCCAGACGTCACCGCGGGGCCGGCCGGCGTCGCGGGTGTACTCCTTGAGCTTGCCCGCGCCGTCGATACCCAGCGTCTCGGGGATGAGAAACAGGCGGGACTCCTCGGCAAGCAGGTCCCGGACCTCGGCGGCGGTCGGGGCAGACTCCAGCGTGACGTTGACCGAGTGGGTGTGCATCTGCGTTGTCGGCACTTTCATCCCCATCGTGTCGATATCGATATCGGGGAACACCGTCTGCACGTCGGGGCCGTGGTGGGAGGGAATCTCGACGGGGTCGGGCAGCGTGTCGTTGATGGGGCCACGGCCGGTCTGGCCGGGGTCGCCGCCGCGGCGGACGAGGG
>JBEQBH010000273.1:0-2613 GCA_041639955.1 Halobacteriales archaeon
TACAACGCCGGCAAGAACACGGAGTACGGCGCTCACGACCACGTCGGCGTCTACGACCAGAAAGACGACAAGAACTACGTCGGCCTCTCCGTGCCCGTGGGCCGCATGCCCGCCGAGGACGTCGTCAAACTCGCCGACCTGGCCGAGGCGTACGGCTCGGGTGCGGTCCGGCTCACCCGCCGGCAGAACCCGCTCATCATGGACGTGCCGGACGGCAACCTCGCGAACCTGCTGAACGAGCCGTTCCTGGACAAGTACTCGCCCGAGCCCAACCCGTTCACGCAGGGCGCGGTGGCCTGTACCGGGACGGAGTTTTGCTCGCTGGCGCTGACCGAGACCAAAGCGCGGATGGCCCGCATGCTGCGCTGGCTGGGCGACAACGTCGAACTACCAAGCGACGTGGACCGCATCAAGATGCACTACTCGGGCTGTACGGCCGACTGCGGCCAGGCCATGACCGGCGACATCGGGCTCCAGGGGATGCGCGCCCGCAAGGACGGCGAGATGGTCGAGGCCCTGGACGTCGGCGTCGGCGGCGGCATGGGCGAGAAAGCGGAGTTCACCGAGTGGGTCCGCCAGCGCGTCCCGGCCGACGAGGTGCCCGGCATGATAGCCAACATCGTCGAGGCCTACGCGGCGCTGCGCTCGGAGGGGCAGACCTTCAGCGACTGGGTCGCCGCCACCGGCCACGAGACACTCGTCGAACTGGCCGAGCCCGAGGAGGTCGAGGGGTACGAGGACCCCTGTCTCAACGACGCCAAGCAGTCGTGGTACCCCTTCGAGGACGGCGAGAGCCCAGCACCGACGGACGCCAGCGGCGACCCCATCTCGGCGGACGACTGACCATGCAAGAGGAACAGCCCGACAAGGAGCCGGACGGGCCGGCGACACATGCCCAGGAGGTGGCCTACGACGCCGCGCCGGAACTCATCGAGTAGCGAGGGGGTGAAACCCCCCTCGGATAGCTCGCGGTGAGGCCGCGAGCTCGACACGCGGCCACCGGTCCGAATCCGGAACCCCGACGGCACCGCTCGTGTCCACCTGTGCCGTCGGCTCGCTTTCTGCGGGGCAGAGACGTATCCGTTCCCGGGAGTCGTACCGCTACGCGAAGTCCGTCAGGAAAGCGTACTGACCGCGGCGCTCTCTCGGGTCCCGAAAAGAGGGCGCTTGGGTCGCTCAGTACCGATTGTCTCCGGCTGCCACAGAGTAGATACTTTGGACGGCAACTGTACAGCTACCGCGTCTCGCTTGCGAGCAGCTACGACGACACCTCGGTACGCAACGCGACAGCGGGGTCACACCAAATCGTCGGCCTGTGTGTCGGCCGCCACGTCCGTATCGAGGTCGATGCCCTGGATGAGTTTCACGAGGTCTTCGAGTTCGGGGAAGGTGTAGACGGTCATCCCCAGGTCACCGCCCTCGACGGTTATCTGGGAGTCGATGACGAAGACGAGCTCGGAGGCGGGCCAGCCGCCCATCTTCTCGATGATATTGCTGGCCGGGCCGAGCACGAAGGTCGGCGTCCCCATGTCGATGGTGGTATCGAGAACGTTCGCCCACCCGTCGATGAAGCCGCTGGTCATGATGTTGCCGATCTCCTGCATGGCCGACCGCTCCATCTCGGAGAACCCCTCGTCGTCGCCGTCGCCCATGCCGCCCATCATCGCGCCCGCCAGGCGTTTGCTATCGGCCGGGTCGAGCATGAACAGGACGTAGCCGTAGGGCGGTTGGTTCAGTTCGACGTAGATGCCGACCTGTCGCTCGGCGCCGATGTGTGTCGTGACGTCGTCGATGTCGAGGAAGTTTATCTGGGAGGTGTGGACCGAGGCGTCCAGTCCCGTGAGCTGCCCGAGGTGGTCCGCGACGGTCTCCGACCCCTCCTTTGCCATCTGATTGAAGAGGTCGAGCTTTCGCACGTCGACTTGCAGGCCCATACCCAATCGAACGGGGCAACCGGCTTAATCCCACCGTCGCCGCTATCAGAAGTGGTTCCGGCGGCGCCGCTGTGGGGAGTGGAGAACGGAGAACACACGTGGCCTGGCGGCCACCCGTCGTGGCAGCACAGCCACAGGGTGTGTCGGTTACTCGCCGGCGTCGTCCACCGGGAACTGTTCGTGCTCGCGGACCGTGTTCAACACGACCGACGTAGAGGCGGTGCGTATCTCGGGGTCGGTCAGCAGTTCCTTGATATGTGCGTTCATCTCCTCGGTGTCGCGGAACTTCCCGACGGCGACGATGTCGTGGCTGCCGGTCACCTCGTACACCGCGACCATGTTGTCGAGGTCGCGGAGCCGCTCGGTCACCGCCGTGAGCCCGCTGCCATCGACCGACAGCTGGAAGACGGCAGTCACGTCGTACCCCAGTGCCTCGTAGTCGACGCGGGCGGTGTACTCCTCGATGACGCCGGTCTCGACCAGCTGGTCCATCCGTCGCGACACCGTCGTCGCGGCGACGCCGGTCTCGGCGGCGACATCGCGGGCACTCGCCCGGCCGTCGCGGAGTAGGGCGTTCACCACCTGTCTGTCGATATCGTCGACCATCGCCCGCCGCTCAGACTGCCTCGGGACCGGTCTTGCCTGTTCGGACCTGGTAAGCGTCGTCGACCGGGAGGAC
>JBEQBH010000274.1:0-2593 GCA_041639955.1 Halobacteriales archaeon
CAAAGCTCCTCCATCGCGGCGACGGCCGAGGCGACGCCGGCGCCCGAGCGGGTGCCGGTGAGCGTGAGCTGGCTCGTCGACTCGAGATACGGCGTCTCGACGGCCAGCTCGTCGAGCAGCGTCGTCTCGCGGGCGAGCAGCCCGCCGGCGGGGACCGCGGCCTGGCCGACCTTGTGGGGGTCGATAGTCATCGTGTCGACGGCGGCGTGGCCGAAGTGCCAGTCGTGGTGGGTAAAGGGCAGGTAGAACCCGCCCCAGGCGGCGTCGACGTGACAGAGCGCGTCGGCCTCGTCTGCGAGGTCCGCGATGGCCGGGATGGGGTCGACGAAGCCGTACTCCGTCGAGCCGGCGACGCCGACGACACAGACGGTGTCGTCGTCTATCAGCTCGGCCATCGCCGCGATGTCGACGCGATACTCGTCGGCGGGCGCGGTCCGGAGTTCGAGGTCCAGCACGTCCGCCGCCTTGGTAAACGAGAAGTGGGCGTGGACCGGCGCGACGACGTTGGGGTCGTCGGTGTCGGCCCGATTGCGGGCGATGCGAAGCGCCTGGATGTTGGCCTCGGTGCCGCCGGAGGCGACGTAGCCGGCCGGGTCCCCGAGCCCGGCCAGTTCGCCCAGCGCGTCGACGGCCTCGCGTTCGAGGTCGGCGACGGTCTCGTAGGTTCCGGGGTCGCCGGGGTTCGTCGCCAGGAACCGCTCGGCCGCCTGGCGAGCCACCGGGTGAGGGACGGTACACATAGAGGAGAGCACCCGTTCGAACTCCTGTGGCTCGGCCCGCTGTAGCATTCCTGTACGCAACGTAGAGGGCGACCGGTTTAGCCGTTGTGTTCGTTTCGGGCTCACCAGTTCGAGGGGCCGATTTTCTTCGTCGCTTTCGCCCGGAACCCGGTGGGGCCGACGAGCGACTCGAAGACCGTCTGGCGTTCGGTGTCGAGCGCGCCGCCGAACGAGCCCACGCGCATCGTCCGGTAGGTCTCGAACCCCTTGTCGTTGGAGTAGAAGTACACCGAACCGTGGAGCAGCCCGTGAACGCGGTCGTCCTTGCGGACCTCACCGGCCGGTCTGTCGAACTTCACGAACGCGACGTTCCCCCAGTTGACGACGGCCTCGCGCAACCCGACGAGAAAGGCGACGATGCGGCCCTGCGAGAGCCCGAACTCCCTGGCCCGGTCGAGGTCGGTCAGCGAGTCGATGACGATGATGTCGTCCGTGTCCTGCGTGACGCGCTCGGCGATGTCGTCAAGCAGGTGGCGGAACGTCTCGTCGTCCGGCCCCTCGGTCTCGGGTTCGTCCTCCTCGACCGGTTCGATATCGCTGTCGGTCCGCCGGGCGTCGAACAGCGCCGGCGGCACCGGAAGCAGCTCCATGAACCGCTGGGAGAAGTCCGCGACGGTCAGGTGGTCGGTCAGCGTCTCGAACTGGTAGCCGTCGAGGACGGCGTCGAGTTCGCTGTAGACGTGCTCTCGGTCCTGCGAGAGCGTGACGTAGGTGACCGACTCCGGGATGTCGTCGCTCCGACGGGCGATGTGGCCGGGGACGAGGTCGGGCTCGTGTTTCGCGAGCATCAGCGTCGCCAGGCTGGTGTAAGTAAAGGCGTCGCCGCCGGCGTCCGAGGCCCCGGCGAGCAGAACCGAGCTCCCGGTCGGGATACCCCGGACGTTCCCGTCCAGCCCCGGAATGCCGAAGGGGATGTACGACACACCGCGGCTGATGCTCTTGGCGTCGGGTGTCGGTGACATAGCGGATTGAGAGGGGAACGAGTGAAAAGTGTAGCGTCGGGGAAGGCGTCTGGCGCGGGGTCACACAGGTGGTTGCAAGAAAATATAACGATTGTTCACAAAGTTTGAAGGAAGAGCCGTCGGTACGCCGACACATGGCGTTCACGCGCGAGGAGTCGCTCGAACGGCTCAGAGAGACGGTATCGGATGACGAACCCATCATCGGCGCGGGGGCGGGGACGGGCATCTCGGCGAAGTTCGCCGAGCGGGGCGGCGTCGACCTGCTCATCATCTACAACTCGGGCCGCTACCGGATGAACGGCCGCGGGTCGCTGGCCGGCCTGCTACCCTACGGCGACGCCAACGAAATCGTCGTCGAGATGGGCCACGAGGTCATCCCGGTCGTCGAGGACACGCCGGTGCTGGCCGGCGTCAACGGCACCGACCCGTTCCGGCAGATGGACGTGTTCATCGAGGACCTGCAACGCCGGGGCTTTTCCGGCGTCCAGAACTTCCCCACCGTCGGGCTCATCGATGAGGACAGTTCGTTCCGGGCGAACCTAGAGGAGACGGGGATGGGCTACGACAAGGAGGTCGACATGATTCGGGAGGCCGCGGACCAGGGGATGCTCACCTGCCCCTACGTCTTCAACGAGGACCAAGCCCGACGGATGACCGAGGCCGGCGCCGACGTTATCGTCTCGCACATGGGGCTTACCACGTCGGGCGACATCGGCGCCGAGACGGCCCTGGACCTCGAAACCGCGGCCGAGCGCGTCCAGGCCCACCACGACGCCGCCAAGGAGGTAAACGAGGACGTCATGGTCATCTGCCACGGTGGCCCCATCGCCTGGCCCGACGACGCCGAGTACG
>JBEQBH010000275.1:0-2572 GCA_041639955.1 Halobacteriales archaeon
GTGCGGGCCAGGAAGACGTGTTCCTGGGTCTGCGGCTGGACACCGTCGTCGGCGGCGACGACGAGGACGGCGTTGTCGGCCTGGCTCGCGCCAGTAATCATGTTCTTCACGAAGTCGCGGTGGCCGGGACAGTCGACGATGGTGAAGTCGTAGGTGTCCGTGCTGAACTCCTGGTGGGCGATGTCGATGGTGACACCACGCTCTCGCTCTTCGGCGAGGTTGTCCATGACGTAGGCGAACTCGAAGCCGCCCTTGCCCTTCTCCTCGGCCTCTTCCTTGTGCTGTTCGATGACGTGCTCCGGTACCGATCCTGTCTCGTACAGGAGTCGGCCGACGAGCGTGCTCTTACCGTGGTCGACGTGGCCAATGATGGCCAGGTTCTGGTGTTGTTCGTCGCTCATGTTGTTTCTCACGCGCAGGGGCGCTGTATCGGAGTCTTTAGCCGGTGGTTCATAAAACGATTTCGAAAGTCCGCGCCACGGAGAGCCCCGCTGTCTGGCGATTTGAGAAAGCGTGTCGTGCGTAGCAGCCACACGGGGGCCGCGTGTCGGGAACTACTGCAGTTCCGGCAGTCGACCGACGTCGGCAAGCACCGCGCTGGCGGTCTCGGGGCCGCCGGCGCCCCGGCCGGAGATGTTGAGCCGGCCGGCGTGTTCGGTCTCTAGCTGGACGATGTTGCGCGTGCCGGTGGGAGCGAGGGGGGCGTGTTCGGGGACGAGCCGCGGGCCGACCCGGACCTCGCCCTCGACGACTTCGGCGATGAGCCGCACCGTCCGCCCGTCCTCGGCCGCCAGTTCCAGCGCGCTGCCGTCGATGTCCTGGATGCCCTCGACGTCCGCGTCTGCGAGAGTGTACTCGGTGTCGTCGGAGAGAACGTTCGCGACGATGACGCCCTTGAGCGCGGCGTCGGTGCCGTCGACGTCGAAGGTCGGGTCGGCCTCGGCGACGCCGAGGTCCTGGGCCTCCGCGAGCACGTGCTCGTAGCCCAGCCCCTCCGCGCCCATACGCGAGAGGATGAAGTTAGCGGTGCCGTTGAGGACGCCCCGCACCGCGGTGATGTGTTCGGGGTCGAAATCATCGATAGTAGAGAGGACCGGCATCGCGCCCCCGACGGTCGCCTCGAACAGCACCGAGCCGGCGCTGTCGCGTTCCAGCGCGCGCACGTCGGCGTAGCGCTCGGCGACGGGGCCCTTGTTCGCGAGGACGACGTGACGGTCGCGTTCGAGCGCGCTCTCGACGTGGCCGAAGCCGGGCTGGGCGTCGCCCAGCGTCGTCGGCGTCGCCTCGATGAGAGCGTCGTAGGGACCGTCGACCGCAGCCGCGGGGTCGGCGTCGCCGACGATGCCGTCAGTCCGCTTGCGCTCGAACGCGCCCGCGACGTCGATGCCGTCGGCGTCGACGGCGGCGCTCTGTGAGTCGGCGTAGGCGGTGACGGTGTGGCCGTAGTCCGCCGCGAGTTCCGCGACCGAGGAGCCGACGGCACCGGCGCCGATGACGGCCAGTCTCATAGGTCACCTCCGGGACCGAGCGGCTCGATGACGCGGAGGTCCTTCTCGTCGGCGACCGCGCGGACGGTGTCGATGACGCTCTCGGCAGCGTCCTGCTCGGTCGCCAGCCGGATGCGGGCGCTGGATGCGTCCTCGGTGCCCTCAGGGGCCGACAGCGAGAGGTCGGTCACCGTCGCGTTGGTCGCCTCCTGGATGCGCGAGACGGTGTCTGAGAGGTCGGTGTTGATGAGATGGCCCGAGAGGACGACCGTCATGGCCTCGCTGTAGCGCTCCGCGCCGGCCTGGATGACGTTGATGCCGGCCCCGCGTAGCGCCTCGACGATACCCTCGAAGCGCTCCGGGGTCGCCTCCAGGTCGACCTCGACCGGGATGTGGCCCCGCGGGGTGAGATTCCCCCGCTCGTGGAAGATAGAGAGGAGGTTCCCGCCGTTGCTAGCGATGGGTTCGAGCGCGTCCAACAGCGCGCCCGGTTCGTCAACAAGTTCGAGCCGTACTGTGTAGGCCCGAACCTCGTCGGTCGAGTCGCTCATCGCCCGCTCACCTCCTGTCGCGTCGTAGCACTCATTATCGGTGACTCAAAGCGGGTAGCTATAAGAATCCCGCCGTTTCGTGCCGCCCCCGGCGGGTGAGAGTGTCAGGTCGGGAACCTGACTAATCCGTACACATTTGCCACCGGCTCGACATTGTGGGGCAGGAGCAGATGGTCGCAGGGGACGGGATATCGAAGCAAACGCTGCTCCTCGCGGTCGGTGTCGGCGCTGTCGCTATCGCCGGGGTGGTCCTGCTGACCGGCAGGTCGGGTAACGCCACCGCGGCCTTCGAAACCGAGACCGGTATCGACCCCGACCCGGCCCGGGAAGTGGCCGCCTTCAGCGACAATCGGTCTGGGAACGAGTCAGCCTACCGGGGCGACGAGCGCGACCGGTGTCTGGACGCGCTCGGGCTGAATGAGCGCCGCTTGCTGGTGACGCGGCGTGGCCGCCACGCTCCGGCCAAACGAGAGAAGTAAAGAAAGGCGACGGGGGGAGAGAGACTCTAGAAGTAGTCGATAGCCGCGGGCAGCT
>JBEQBH010000276.1:0-2570 GCA_041639955.1 Halobacteriales archaeon
ACGGACTACGAGATGCCCGACACCGACGGGCTGGCGCTGGTCGACCGGGACACCAGCGACACGCCCTTTGTCGTCTTCACGCAGCGTCGGGACGAGGCGGTCGAAAGCGCCGTCTCCGACCGCGGCGGCGCCTACCTCCCGAAGGGGGCCACCCGCGAGCAGTTCCGCCGTCTGGCGGCGCTGGTCCGCGAGCAGCTCCCGGACTGCGGGGCGAAACAGTAGGTTTATCAGTCGCACGTGGCGAATCTCCACCAAGATTACTCCCGAGATGACATCAAACAACCAACCGGAGGTGAACATCGGACTCGTCGGCCACGTTGACCACGGGAAGACCACCCTGGTCCAGGCGCTGTCCGGCGAATGGACCGACCAGCACTCCGAGGAGATGAAGCGCGGAATCTCTATCCGGCTCGGCTACGCCGACGCCACCTTCCGTCGCTGTCCCGAGGAGGACGAGCCCGAGGCCTTCACCGTCTCCGAACACTGCGAGGACCACGACGTCGACACCGACCACCTCCGAACGGTGTCGTTCGTCGACGCCCCCGGCCACGAGACGCTGATGGCGACGATGCTGTCGGGCGCGGCTATCATGGACGGCGCCGTCCTCGTCGTCTCGGCCACGGAACCCGTCCCGCAGGCCCAGACCGAGGAACACCTCTCCGCGCTCGATATCATCGGCATCGACAACATCGTCATCGCCCAGAACAAGGTCGACCTCGTCGACGAGGAACGGGCGATGCAGAACTACGAGCAGATACAGGAGTTCGTCGAGGGGACCGTCGCCGAGGGCGCTCCGGTCGTCCCCATCAGCGCGGGCCAGGAGGCAAACATCGACCTCCTCATCGACGCCATCGAGCGGGAGATTCCCACCCCGGAACGGGACCCGGACGCCGACGCCCGCATGATGGTCGCTCGCTCGTTCGACATCAACCGGCCGGGCACGACCTACGAGGACCTGCTGGGCGGCGTGCTGGGCGGCTCGCTGGTCGCCGGCGAACTGGAAGTCGATGACGAGCTCGAGCTCCGCCCCGGCCGCGAGGTCGAGGAGGGCGGCAAGACCGAGTGGCGCCCCGTCGAGACGGACGTGCGCTCGCTGCAGGCCGGCGGCGACTTCGTCGACGAGGTCACGCCGGGCGGCCTGCTCGGCGTCGGGACCGGACTCGACCCCTCGATTACGAAAGGCGACGCGCTGGCCGGCCAGGTCGCCGGCCCGCCCGGGAGCCTGCCGCCGACCCACGAGCAGTTCACGATGGACGTCGACCTGCTGGAACGCATCGTCGGCGACGACGGCGGCGAGGTCGAGAAGATTTCGACCGGCGAGCCGCTGATGCTCACTATCGGAACCGCGACGACCGTCGGTTCGGTCACGAGCGCCCGCGACGAGGAGTGTGAGGTCGCGCTCAAGCGGCCGGTGTGTGCCGAGCCGGGCGCGAAAATCGCTATCAACCGTCGCGTCGGCACCCGGTGGCGGCTCATCGGCGTCGGCACACTGCGTGGATGATAGTGCTCGATACGAACGCACTCATGATGCCGGTCGAATGCGAGGTCCGCCTCTTCGAGGAACTCGACCGCCTGCTGACGGATGCCGGCGGCTATCTCGTGCCCGAAGCGGTGCGGGACGAGCTCGACAAACTGGCCGACGGCGCCGGGGTCGAGGCCACCGCGGCCGGGGTCGGACTGGACCTGCTCGACCGGTGTACGCTCGCCGCGACCGGAGCCGATTACGCCGACGACGCCGTGCTCGAACTCGCACGGCGAGACGACGTGACACACGCCGTAACGAACGATAACCCCCTCAAACGCCGCCTGCTCGACGCGGGGATTCCAGTAATTAGTTTAAGGGGCCGGAACAAACTGGATATCACTCAACCATAATATGTACAAACGGGTACGCCTACGCGATACAGTCGAAGTGCCGCCGCGCCACCTCGCGGACGTCAGTCCGGGGATGGTCAAGAAGCTCCTGCAGGACAAACTGGAGGGCCGGATGGACGAGGACGTCGGCAGCGTCGTCTCCGTCATCGAGGTCCACGACATCGGTGACGGCGCAGTGTTGCCGAACGAGCCCGGCGTCTACTACGAGGCCGAGTTCGACGCTCTGACATTCGACCCGCAGATGCAGGAAGTCGTCGACGGGGAGGTCGTCGAAGTCGTGAACTTCGGGGCCTTCATCGGTATCGGGCCGGTCGACGGTCTGCTCCACGTCTCTCAGATATCGGACGAGTATCTGGCCTACGACGAGGAGAACCAGCAACTCGCCTCCAGAGAGTCCAACCGCACGCTCGGTGTCGGTGACGCGGTCCGGGCCCGAATCGTCACCAAGAGCATCGACGAGCGCAACCCCCGCGACTCCAAGATCGGCCTCACGGCGAAACAGGTCGGTCTGGGCAAACACGGCTGGCTCCAGGAGGAACGGGAGAAACGAGAGAGCGCCGCGGCCGGTGATAGCTGATGGCCGACCGACTCGTCTGTCGAGACTGTCACCGCGTCCAGGACGCCGAAATCGAGAGCCAGTGTGAGGCCTGTGGCGGTACCTCGCTGACCGAGGACTGGGCGGGCTATGTCGTCAT
>JBEQBH010000277.1:0-2566 GCA_041639955.1 Halobacteriales archaeon
TGTCCCTGACCGGCTCTGACCCAACCATACTGTTCCGTCTACTAACCAGTAACATCCGGGTATGTATATGGTTTTATCCCAGTTGTCCGCAGTGCTACCGGGCAGACACCACCGACGCGTGTGGAGGTCTACCGAAGCGACAGCCCGAGTGCTGTCGCTACGTTCTGCGAAAGAACGACAGAAGGGGTCGCGGTTCAGTCCTGACAGCAGCCGCCGGCCGTCTCGCCGAAGTCGACTTCAAGCTGGTCGGAGACGAGTTCGTTTATCTCTTGGAGGCGGAGTTCGAGCTCGTTTTGCAGTTCGAGGTACTCGCTCATCGAGGCGATGTCGTGGAGCTCCTCCTGGGCCTCCTGGACCTTGCGGAGGTCCTCCTGGGTGGCCTGGCCGGTCTGGCGGGCCATCTGGAACTCCTCGCGGAGCTGTTCGAACTCCTCGATGGCGCGCTGGGCGTCGGCGTCGTTCTCGACTTTCGCCTTGGCCTGCAGGTACTCCTGGTAGACGGGAAGCTGGGCGATACTCTCGCCGAGTTCGGCCGCGAGCTGGTCGACGTGGTCGTCGTCGATTTCGGTGACGGACTCGGTCTCGATGCTCATTACCACCGCGTTGGGACTCGTGCGGTATAGATGTGCCGAAGGGGGAACCACCGAGTCCGGTGTATTCACTCACCGCTCTCGGCGAGGGACGTGTCGGGGTCAAGGGAGTCGTCGATATACGCGTGTTGGCGTTCCCCGTTGCCTGTTGATGGTGTCCGCGGCGCTCGCCGCCGCTGTGGGGCTCGCCGGGGTGGCTTCTTCCCGCGTCCGGACGTGTAGCAGGTCGTCACCGCAGGCACGACGGTCGGGCTGGTCGTGTAGCTCTGAGGCGGGCCGTCGCGGTCCCCCGGCAGTGAGAAGCGCCGAGGTTATCCCACTCGAACGGATATAGGAGTTCAATGAGCCAAGAGCGAACCGAGGGGGACCTCCGGAACACCGGCCTCTCGCTGAAACACGACCGCGAGTGGGACTACGAGATAGACCGCATCGTCGAGGCGGTCGAGGAGCGCGACGCCGAGACGGTCGGCCTGCAGTTTCCCGAGGGACTCAAACGCCGCGGCCCCGCGGTGACGGACGACCTCCGGGGGGAGCTACCGGACGACGTACAGGTGATGATGTCGGGCCAGCCCTGTTACGGGGCGTGTGACCTCGATACCTACATGATGCGCCGGACCGACGTGTTCGTCCACTTCGGTCACTCCCCGATGAAGGAGTCTGACAAGATTATCTACGTGCCGCTGTTCTCGAACGTCGAAGTCACGCCCATCATGGAACAGGCCCGCGAGGAGGAACTCACAGACCCCGAGGACGACCCCGACGTGGGGCTCGTGACCACGGCCCAGCACATGAACAAGTTCGGCGAGATGCGCGAGTGGCTCGAAGAGCGGGGCTACACCGTCCACACCCAGCGGGGCGACGAGCGTCTCACCAACGAGGGACAGGTGCTTGGCTGTAACTACGCGAGCGCCGACGTCGACGCCGACCAGATTCTGTACGTCGGCGGCGGGAAGTTCCACCCCCTCGGGCTGGCGATGGAACACCCCGACAAGAACGTCGTCATCGCCGACCCCGTCAACAACGCCGTCACGCTAGCGGACACGGAGAAGTTCATGAAACAGCGCTACGGGGCCGTCCACCGCGCGATGGACGCCGAGAGCTGGGGCGTCATCTTCTGTACGAAAATCGGACAGGGACGATGGGACCAGGCCCAGGAGATCGTCGAGAACAACGACGACGCCTACCTCATCACGATGGACGAGGTCACGCCGGACCGGCTGACGAACTTCGGGATGGACGCCTACGTCAACACCGGCTGTCCGCGCATCACCACCGACGACGGCCCACAGTTCAAGAAGCCGATGCTCACCCCCGGCGAGTACGAGATAGCCGTCGGCGAGAAAGAGCTCGACGAGCTGGAGTTCGACACCTTCCACGGCACCTGGTAGACTGTTCTCGGTGTTGAGAACTGGGGGCGTACGCATTTGTAGGCAGCCCGCCCCGATTCCGTATGGCTTCGACAGGGGAGTCTTCCCTCTACCGGGACGTCTTCGAGGTGGCCCCGGACCCGATTATTGTTCACGACGCCGACACCGGGGCGGTCGTCAACTCGAACCCGGCGGCCGCCGAACTGCTCGGGTACGACCGAGCGGAGCTGGTCGGCACGCACGTCGGCGCGTTCAGTCCGCCCGGGTACACGACTGAAGACGCGAACGAACTCCTCCGGTCGGCGGTTTCGGCTGGGTCGAAAACCGCCGAGTGGGTGGTCCGGGATTCGGACGGGGACAAGCGGTGGGTCGAGGTGACCCTGAAGCGGGCGGAGATAGACGACCGGACCTGCGTCGTCGCGTTCTTCCACGAGATAACCGACCGGAGAGACAGGGAGCAAGCGCAGCTGGAGCGCAACGAACAGCTGACTACGCTCATCGATAACCTCCCCGTCGTCGTGTTCACTATCGACCCCGACGGCGTGTTCACCCACTCCGCGGGGAAAGGGCTGGCCAGCCTGGGGCTGGAACCGGGCGAACTAGAAGGGG
>JBEQBH010000278.1:0-2545 GCA_041639955.1 Halobacteriales archaeon
GGGCCCAGTCGTCGGTGCGGGTCTCGACCTCGCGGACGCTGTCGTCGGCGTCGACCCCCAGCGTCGCCAGCCGCTCCTCGGCCGCGTCGGCCTGGGCAGTCTCCAGGTCCCCCCGAAGGTCATCGACGACGGTCTGCTGGGCGTCGGTGAGGTCGTGACCCTCAGTGAAGACGGTCACCTCGTCGGTCGTCGTGTTGTGCCGGCCGGCGAGGAAGACGGTGTCGTCGGGGACCTCGATGCCCCGGTCGGCGAGTCGGTCACGGACCTCAGGGTCATTGCAGATAGTCGCGAGCACGCGCGCGTTCGGCGTCCCGGGACTGCCCGAACAGGCCCCGCAGTCGATGCTCGACTTGTATGGGTTGTTGACCGTCTGACTCTCGTGGCCGGTAAACACGACCACGGGAGCGAAGTCGTCCCACCCCATCAGGTCGAACGCCGCCTCCGCGTAGAAGGCCTTCTGGTCGGTGGAGATACCCGTCGCCGGGGAGCGCTCGTCGGCCTCAGTCGGTTCGTCGAGCGACAGCGACGAGAAGCGCGCCGGGTCGTCCGGGCCGACGCGCCCGCGTGCGTCGTGGACCTTCGACGGGAACAGCGTCCGGGAGGCGAGCGCGGCCCCGAAGAACGTCCCGGAGGCCTCGACGAAGCCGAAGGCCGCGGCCAGGTCGTTTTTCAGGGACTTGAGGAACTTGTTGCCGTCCGCCTTCAGCCGGTGCCACCGTTCGTAGGACGACGTCGCCGGGTCCTCGGCCGGGGGCCGCTCGGTGACGTGGTGTTTCGGGTCGACCATCACCGGACAGGAGTCGGTCTGTACCTTCGATTTGTGGCCCTT
This sequence comes from Halobacteriales archaeon, assembly GCA_041639955.1. Lineage (GTDB taxonomy): Archaea > Halobacteriota > Halobacteria > Halobacteriales > Haloarculaceae > Haloarcula. The sequence continues at coordinate 830 of JBEQBH010000278.1, forward strand.
GTACTCGATGGGGACGCCGAAGAAGCCGGCGTAGCCGTGAGTCTCGTACGGTCCGGTCGCTTCGAGATGCCGACGGAGTATCTCCGAGCGCGTGTCGATACAGAAGACCAGCTGGGCGTCGGGCCGGTCGGCGTCCATCTCCGTGCTCGACGTCGCCAGCCCCCTGTTGATGCCCTCCAGCAACTCTTCCTGGTAGCTGCGCTCCCAGGCCGTCAACCATATCTCCTGGAGCCGGAAGTCGGCCTGTCTGGGTCGCTCGGGTCCGTCGGTCTCGGGCAGTATCTCCGCGCCCATGTGCTTTGCCAGAATCAACCGGACGCCGAGATAGTCCGTCAGCGTGACCGGGTATTTCTCCTGCCAGGGGTTGTTGTTCGCCTCGGCCCGCTGCTTGATGAGCCCGACCCAGCCCGGCAGGGCGGCCAGGTGGTGTTCGAAGATGTCCTCCCACTCCGACTCCGGATAGGCACTGAGGACGGCGAAAAGAGCCTCCTCCGCCGTCTCCGGAGCGTCCGTCAGCCGCTCACGGTAGTACGTCGCGACGTTGGTCTCTGACTCCGGAATCTCCCTGTCGTAGGGCGCTATCTGGCGCCAGGACTGGTAGAAACCCTGCTCGCGGTCGGGCATGGACCAGCCGGCCTGGCCCTGGTCTAGGAAGGCCGCCAGCCACTTCGAGCACAGTCGGTTCAGTCGCTCGTCGTGGTCGTCGGCCGTCGAGCGCTCCGCCTCCTCGTGGGCCATCCGCCGCAGGAGCATCCCCGGCTCGTCGTCGATACCGTGTTCCTTGAGCAGGTCGTTGAGGATGGTGGCGTTTATCTCGCCCGCGTCCCAGGCGCGCTGGAACTGTTCGGCTGTCGGGTAGCCACGGCCGTCGAACAGCGACTCGGCGTCCTCGACAGCCTGCCGGAAGGGCCTGTCCTCGAACCCGGAGAGCGGGTTGGCGGCCACGTCGGAGTACAGCGGCCAGACCCGACCCAGACGGTCCGCCGCGTTATCTATGTGCGTCCGAACGGTCGTCGGATCGATATCTGCCATCGTATAGATTACACCAGTTGCAGTTGAAAACCGGAGTCTATATCTTAATATCTTCGCATATATGTAGGTATACTTGGCTGAACTCCTAAAATAATTCAAAGAAGCTAGAGCGATTCCGAACCGACAGAACCGCCGAGACAGTGGTGAGTGGACAGTACGATAATTGTCCAGTTAATCTCGGCATTGGGTTTTATTTTAGGAATTATACCACCATGTATCAGTCGGGTACAGAAATTTTAAACGCATAAGTTGTCATCCTCCGGTATCAGATGACCAGTACTAGTCAACAGTACAGCGCCGTCCCGGTCGTCTCGACGACCCTCGTCTGGACGCTGTTCGTTGGGAGCGTCGTTCTCGTCGCAGCCACCACCTGGTTCAGCATCGAGCTCGCGGCCGAACCGCTGGTCCGAATCGACGGCCTGACGAAGGTGATGTGGGTCGCAGTCACATTCTTCAGCGGTATCGTCCAGAGCTTCTCACGTCGGTATATGGCGGCAAACAGAGACGTGGACCTGTTTTTCGCGCGTATCATGCTGTTTACCGTCGTGGTGATGGGGCTGGTCGCGGCCGACCACGTCGTCCTGTTCCTGATGCTGTGGACGGTGATGGGCCTGCTGATGGCGGAGCTAATCGGTCACGTGGACGCCTGGGACCAGGCGCGGGCGGCCAAGCGTCTCTCGCGGC
>JBEQBH010000279.1:0-2541 GCA_041639955.1 Halobacteriales archaeon
GAAGGCGACGAGGTCGAGGCCGGCGACATCGTCGGCACCGTCCCCGAGACGCCGAGTATCGACCACAAGGTGATGGTCCCGCCCGACTCCGAGGGCGGCGAGGTCGTCGCCATCGAGTCAGGCAACTTCAACGTCGAAGAGACGGTCGTCGAACTGGACAGCGGCGAGGAGATCCAGATGCACCAGGAGTGGCCGGTGCGCCAGCAGCGACCGACCGTCGACAAGGAGACCCCGACTGAGCCGCTCATCTCCGGCCAGCGCGTGCTCGACGGCCTGTTCCCGATTGCGAAGGGCGGAACGGCCGCCATTCCCGGTCCGTTCGGATCCGGGAAGACGGTCACCCAGCACCAGCTCGCCAAGTGGGCCGACGCGGACATCGTCGTCTACGTCGGCTGTGGCGAGCGTGGCAACGAGATGACCGAGGTCATCGAGGACTTCCCGGAACTGGAGGACCCGACCACCGGCAACGCGCTGATGGACCGGACCTGCCTCATCGCCAACACGTCCAACATGCCCGTCGCGGCGCGTGAATCCTGCGTGTACACGGGGATCACCATCGCGGAGTACTTCCGCGACATGGGGTACGACGTGGCGCTGATGGCCGATTCCACCTCCCGGTGGGCCGAGGCCATGCGTGAAATCTCCTCCCGACTCGAGGAGATGCCGGGCGAGGAGGGGTACCCCGCGTACCTCTCCGCTCGCCTGAGCGAGTTCTACGAGCGCGCCGGGTACTTCGAGAACATCAACGGCACCGAGGGCTCCGTCTCAGTTATCGGGGCCGTCTCGCCGCCGGGCGGGGACTTCTCCGAGCCGGTCACCCAGAACACGCTGCGTATCGTCAAGACGTTCTGGGCGCTCGACGCGGACCTGGCCGAACGCCGGCACTTCCCGTCGATCAACTGGAACGAGTCGTACTCGCTGTATCGCGACCAGCTCGACCCGTGGTTCGTCGAGAACGTCCGCGACGACTGGCCGGAGACGCGCCAGTGGGCCATCGACACGCTGGACGAGGAAGCCGAACTGCAGGAGATTGTCCAGCTTGTCGGGAAGGACGCGCTGCCGGAAGACCAGCAGTTGACGCTTGAGATCGCCCGCTACCTGCGCGAGGCGTGGCTCCAGCAGAACGCCTTCCACGACGTGGACACGTTCTGTGAGCCCGAGAAGACCTACCGCATCATGGACGCCGCGAAGACGTACAACGACGCGGCCTTCGAGGCGCTGGATGCCGGTGTCCCCGTTGAGGAGATCACTGACATCGACGCCGCCCCGCGGCTCAACCGTATCGGCGTGCAGGAAGATTGGGACGAGTACATCGACGAACTCGAAGACGACATCGAGTCACAGCTCAGGGAGCTGTACTAACAATGAAAGAGTATCAGACAATCACGGAGATCAGCGGACCGCTGGTGTTCGTCGAGACCGACGAACCGGTCGGCTACGACGACATCGTCGAAATCGAGCTCAGCGACGGCGAGACCCGCCGTGGCCAGGTGCTCGAATCCGCGAGCGACTACGTCGCTATCCAGGTGTTCGAGGGGACCGAGGGTATCGACCGCGACGCCTCGGTTCGCTTCCTCGGCGAGACGATGAAGATGCCCGTCACCGAGGACCTCCTCGGGCGGGTCATGGACGGGACCGGCCAGCCCATCGACGGCGGGCCTGAGATCGTCCCCGACGAACGCCGCGACATCGTTGGCGAGGCAATCAACCCCTACTCCCGGGAGTACCCCGAGGAGTTCATCCAGACGGGCGTTTCGGCCATCGACGGCATGAACACGCTCGTCCGCGGCCAGAAACTGCCTATCTTCTCCGCCTCCGGGCTGCCACACAACGACCTGGCGCTCCAGATCGCGCGACAGGCGACAGTGCCGGAAGAGGAGGAAGGCGACGACGACGAAGGGTCCGAGTTCGCCGTTATCTTCGGCGCGATGGGTATCACAGCCGAAGAGGCAAACGAGTTCATGGACGACTTCGAGCGCACCGGCGCGCTGGAACGCTCCGTCGTCTTCATGAACCTCGCGGACGACCCGGCAGTCGAGCGGACGATTACGCCGCGGCTGGCGCTGACCACCGCCGAGTACCTCGCCTTCGAGAAGGACTACCACGTCCTGGTCATCCTGACGGACATGACCAACTACTGCGAGGCGCTGCGCGAAATCGGTGCCGCGCGTGAGGAGGTCCCGGGCCGACGTGGCTACCCCGGATACATGTACACCGACCTGGCGCAACTGTACGAGCGCGCCGGTCGAATTCAGGGCCGCGACGGCTCCGTGACCCAGATCCCGATCCTGACGATGCCGGGCGACGACGACACGCACCCGATTCCGGATCTGACTGGGTACATTACAGAAGGCCAGATCTACATCGACCGCGACCTCAACAGCCAGGGCATCACGCCGCCGATCAACGTCCTGCCCAGCCTGTCCCGGCTGATGGACGACGGTATCGGTGAGGGGCTGACCCGCGCTGACCACGCTGACGTGAAAGACCAGATCTTCGCCGCCTACGCGGAGGGTGAGGACCTGCGCGACCTCGTCAACA
>JBEQBH010000280.1:0-2532 GCA_041639955.1 Halobacteriales archaeon
CCGACACCGAATCGGTCGAACTCGTACAGAAGGCCAAAGCGTACAACGGCGAGATAGACGAGGCCGACGACATCGACGTCAAGAAGCTCCGCGAGGAGGCCGAGCAGGCCGCCGACATCCGCGAGGGAATGGACGGCGTCTCGCCCCGCTTCATCGGCGACGAGATAGCCGAAGCCATCATGGACTCGATGCACCGCAGCCGGGACTTCCTCTCGCCGTTGACGACGTTCAACCACCTGGAGGGGAACCTCGAAAACCACGGCTCCATCGACTCGGAGTCGTTCGACGAGTACTACCGGTTCCTCGAACTCGTCCGCGAGGAGTACAAGGAGCGAGCCATCGAGGACGTCCGCCACGCCCTGGCCTACGACATGGACGAGATTCAGCGCCAGGGCGAGAAGTACATGGACCACGTGATGGCCTACATCGACGACGACACCGTTGAGGACGAGCTGACCGGCCGGGAACAGGAACCGGACGAGCAGTTCCTGCGCTCCGTCGAGGAGAAGCTGAATCTCCCCGAGGACCGCAAGGACGACTTCCGCCAGGAAGTCTCGAACTGGGTCTCGCGGCGGGCTCGCGAGGGCGACACGTTCAACCCCCAGGACAACGACCGTCTGCGTCGCGCCCTGGAACGCAAGCTCTGGGAGGACAAGAAACACAACATCAACTTCTCCGCGCTGGTGTCGTCGGGGGAGATGGACGACGACGAGCGCAACCAGTGGATAGACGCTCTCATCGAACAGGGTTACTCCGAGGAGGGCGCGAAGGAAGTGCTCGAGTTCGCCGGCGCGGAGGTCGCCAAAAGCGAGATGGAGGAGTAGATGAGCGGCGAGGAGTACATCGACCGCGCGGACGAGGCCCTCGACGCCACCTACGAGGAGCCCATGGCTCTCGGGGAGTACGTCGACACCGTCCTCGAGACGCCCGAGATTGCCGCCCACGCCTCGAAGTACCTGCTATCGGCCATCGAGGCGGCCGGGACTCGCACGGTTATCGAGGAAGGCGAGGAGAAAGAGCGCTACCGCTTCTTCGACGACCCGCACAACGACGGCGAACACGCCATCTTGGGCAACACCGAGGTCCTGAACGCCTTCGTCGACGACCTCCGTTCCATCGCGGCGGGCCGGGGCAAAGACGAGAAGATAATCTGGCTCGAAGGGCCGACGGCGACCGGCAAGTCCGAGCTCAAGCGGTGTCTCATCAACGGCCTGCGGGAGTACTCCCGGACGCCGGAGGGGCGACGCTACACGGTCGAGTGGAACGTCGCCGGCGCCGGCGGCAGCGACAGCGCGCTGACCTACGGCGACACGCCGATAGAGGACGAGGACGACTGGTACGAGAGCCCGGTGCAGGTGCACCCGCTGACGGTGTTTCCGAAGGACGTGCGGGCGGACCTGCTGGCCGACATAAACGACCGGCTCGACGACCACATCGAAATCCGCGTCGACGGCGACCTCGACCCGTTCTCGCGGGAGGCCTACGACTTCCTGGAGGAGCAGTACCGCCGAGCGGGCGAGGAGGACCTCTTCTCGGCAGTCACCGACCCCTCGCATCTCCGGGTGAAAAACTTCGTCGTGGACGTGGGGCGGGGCATCGGCGTCCTCCACTCCGAGGACGAGGGCACGCCCAAGGAACGGCTCGTTGGCTCGTGGATGCACGGCATGCTCCGGGAACTGGACTCGCGGGGCCGGAAGAACCCGCAGGCGTTCTCCTACGACGGCGTGCTCTCGCAGGGGAACGGCCTCCTCACTGTGGTCGAGGACGCCGCCCAGCACGCCGACCTGCTCCAGAAGCTGTTGAACGTCCCGGACGAGAGCCACGTCAAGCTGGACAAAGGCATCGGGATGGACGTCGACACCCAGCTCGTCATCATCTCGAACCCCGACCTCGAAGCGCAGCTGAACCAACACGCCGACAGGGAGGGACAGGACCCGCTGAAGGCGCTCAAGCGCCGGCTGGACAAACACGAGTTCACCTACCTGACGAACCTCTCGCTCGAAGCCCAGTTGCTCCGTCGGGAGCTGACAAACGAGACGAGCGTCTGGGACCCCGACTCCTGGGAGGAACTGGAGACGTGGATACAGGAGCCCGTCTCGGTCTCGGTCAGGGACGACATCGAGACGCCGACGGAGAAAGATATCGCGCCCCACACCATCGAGGCGGCGGCGCTGTACGCCGTCGCCTCCCGGCTGGACAGCTCGACCGTCCCGACGGGACTGGACCTGGTCGAGAAGGCGCTGCTCTTCGACCGGGGCTACCTGATGGAGGGCGACGAGCGCGTCGACATCGACGACTACGACGTGGAGATAACGCCCAGGGACGGCGACCACGGCATCCCCGTGACCTACGTCCGCGACGTGGTCGCCGACCTGCTCCACGAGACACAGGACCGCCACCACTCTGACCTGCCGGTCGAACACGTCATCATGCCGCGGGACGTGTTAAACGCCATCGCAGAGGGGCTGTCCGACGCGCCCGTGTTCTCACCGAGCGAAGCGACCGAGTACGAGGAACGCGTGGTGCCGGTGA
>JBEQBH010000281.1:0-2519 GCA_041639955.1 Halobacteriales archaeon
GACGACGTCCACGTCATCGCCGAGGCGGACATCGATGTGGCCGGCGCGACCGTCGACGTCGTCCCCGAGGCGTTCGACTGTGACGCGGTCCGGAAGGGGCGAGCCATCGAGTGGGCCCGCCGGACGCTCGACTGCGAGCGGGAGTACGTGCTGTATCTGGACGAGGACAGCGTCATCGACTCCTTCGAGGGGCTGCCCGACGCCGACATCGTCCAGCTGCGCGAACAGCCCCGCCGCACGGGGTCGGTCTGGACCTATCTGGCTGACGTCTACCGGATGGGCGTTCAGGTCGAACAGCGCGCCTTCGCCCGTCTCTCCATCCCGCTGTTCGCGTGGGGCGGCGGCATCGCCGTCCGCAGCGACCTCGAAGACGAGGTGACCTGGGACCGCGAGACGATAGTCGAGGACACCGCCTTCGTCTGGACGGCTGCCCAGCAGTTCGACATCGACTTCGAGCTGGCGAGGGCGACCTGTCGCAACGAGGCGCCGCCGTCGCTGACCGAAATCGCCCAACAGCGCCGTCGATGGGCCGCGGGCAACGTCGAGGCCTCGACCGCCCTCCCGCTGGGCTATCAGCTGCTGACCCGCGTCCGCAACTACGCGTGGGCGCTCTCGCCGGTGGTGACGCTGGTCGTCGTCCCGCTGTCGCTGCTGGGCGTCGGCGTCGGCGCCGGTGGCCTGTTTGCCACCGTCTCACTGCTGCTTGGGGCCTTGACGCTGTTCTGGTATCTCCGCGGCGTGCGCTACTACGGCCGGGACAAGCTCGCGTGGGCCGCCGCGGTGCCGCTGGCGCCGCTTGTCACCGTCGTCCACTCGATGGGGACCGTCGCCGGAATTCTCGCGCCGCCGACGGAGTTCCGCGTCACCGAGAAAGTCGGGTAACCCAAAAAGCCGGTTGAACTAAACCCTCGGTCTGTCTATGGGCGGGACATGTCAGTCGTTTCCTTCGGTGACACGGCCCTTCGATTCGCGACACGTGAGGGAGAGCGGTTCGAGACCGCCCGGGAAGTCGGGCTGTCCGTCGATGGGGTATCCAGCAACGCGGCGGCCGTCGCCGACCGCCTGGGTGCCGACGCCGTCTGGCTCTCGAAGCTCGCCGACACGCCGCTTGGCCGCCGCGCCGTCGCCGAACTCCACGAACACGGGCTGGAGACCGACATCGACTGGGTCGAGACCGGACGCCAGGGGCTCATGTTCCACGAGAGTGAGGCCCCGCCCCGCGAGTCACGGCTGCTCCAGGACCGGGGTGATACGGCGATGGCGGCGGCCTCGCCGGGGGACTTTCCCGTGGGTCGTATCCAGGAGGCCGACGCGGTCTTTACCACGGGGTCGATGGCGGCCCTGTCCGAGGAGGCGGCCGAGACCGCCGGCGCCCTGCTCCGCTCGGCCCCCGGGCTGCGGGCGATGGACCTCGATTTCCACCCCGGCATCTGGAGCGCGGAGACGGCCCACGACACCCTGTCGGACCTCTTTGACCCGGTCGAGCTGCTGTTTGCCAGCGAGGACGGCGCCGCGGCGGTGTTCGACCGAACGGGCTCGCCCCGCGACTTAGTCCACACTATCGCCAGCGACTACGACTTCTCCCACGTTGTCCTCACTCGGAACGAGTACGGCGCCGTCGGCTACCACGACGGCGTCCTCCACGAACAGGACGCGTTCGACACGACGGAAATCGACAGCGCCGGCCAGCACGCCGCCCTGGTCGGGGCCGTCCTCCAACAGCTTACCGCCGGCGCCCCGACCGACGACGCGCTGGCCCACGGTGCGGCGGCAGCGGCGATAGCGCGGACGATGAACGGGCCGTTGCCCCCCATCGAACCGGCCGACGTCGAACGGCTCGTGGCGGCGGAGTCAGGCGGTCGCTAACGGCTTCTCTAGCATAGCCATACTGTTAAGGGTGTCCGTTGTTACCACTCGAATATGGGTTCGACACGCGTTTCAGTCGGTCTCTGTATCGTGATGCTCGCCGGGGTGGTCGCGGGGCTCCCGGCGGCCGTCTCGGCACAGCAAGACCAGGCCACCATCACCGCGACCATCGTCGACCAGGACGGTCGCTCGGTCGGCGGTGGCGTCGACGTGACGGCCACCTGGGAAAACGGGTCGCGAAACGCCACGACCGCATCGAACGGGCAGGTACTCCTCGACGTGCCTCGGGGCGCGAACGTCTCGATACAGGTAACCGACGACCAGTTCGTCCGGAACCTCCCGTACGAGGTCACTGACGCGACGACGGATTCGGTCAACGTGCCCGTCGCCGAGTCCGGCACGGCGACCGTCACGGTCCGGAACGCTGCGAACCAGACTGTCGAGGACGCCCGCGTTCGGCTGTACCGCAGCGGGCGGTACGTGACTGACCAGCGCACCGGCGCCGACGGGACGGTCACGACGCCGGCGCTCGAACGCGGCAGCTACGGCATGCTTATCCAGAAGTCCGGCTTTTATAGCAACCGTAGCCGCGTTACCGTCGATGGGCAGACGACGATCAATCAGACCATCGAGCAGGGAGCGGTATTCCTCAC
>JBEQBH010000282.1:0-2516 GCA_041639955.1 Halobacteriales archaeon
TGGGAGCCAACGCGGGGTCGCTCCAGCAGTACGACGAGAGCTCCGACGGCGTCGCCCAGTCGTTCGTCCAGCGCGGGCTGGAGGGACAGAAAGGCTTCTTAGAGCCCAGCGAAGTAAAATCGTCCCTCTCCGGCGAGTACGTCGTCGCGTACCACCCGGTCGCTGACGAGGAGTGGGTCGTCGCGACCCACGTCCCGGTCTCGACCGCGTACGCGCTCCAGAACACCATCCAGAACAACCTCCTCGTCCTCTCGGGGGTCGCGTTCCTCGGTATCGCGGTCATCGGGGTCGTCTTCGGTCGCGGGACTGTGAGCGCGCTGAACCGGCTGACCGAGACGGCCGAACGGCTCGAGGCGGGCAACCTCGACGTGGACCTCGAACCGGCCCGACGCGACGAGTTCGGGCAGCTGACGGCCTCGTTTGCGAACATGCGCGACGCGCTCCGGGACCGTATCCAGGAGGCCGAGTCCGCCCGGAAGGAAGCGGAGGTCTCCCGGCAGGAGGCGCTCGCCATGACGGACTACCTCCAGGAGAAGGCGGAGGACTACAGCGAGGTCATGCAGCGGTGTGCGAACGGTGACCTCACCCAGCGCATGGAGACCGACAACGAGAACGAAGCGATGGACCGCATCGCCGAGGAGTTCAACGACATGCTCGCCGAGCTAGAGAAGACCACCGGGCAGCTCAAGACCTTCTCGGATGAGGTCGCCGAGTCAAGCGAGGTCGTGCTGACCAACACGGAGAACGTGCGCCAGTCCGCGGAGCAGGTCACGACCTCGGTCGACCGCATCAACACGGACGCGACCGACCAGGAGGCCCGCCTCGAAGAGCTGGCCGGTGACCTCGAGGTCGTCCTCGACCGGCTCCACTCGCTGAAGGGCAACCCACACGTCGACATCAGCGACGAGTTAGAGCAGTTCGAGAACGTCGCGGACGTGCTCGACCGGGCGACTGGGCAGACCCAGTCTATCCGGACGGAAGCCGAGAGCGCCGCCGAGACCGCCAGACGGCAGGCCGACGAGCTGGACGAGGTCTCCGAACGCGCCGACCGGCTCAAGCGCTACGCCAAACCGCTCGGGGGTATCCTCGACCGGTTCGAGACCGCCGCCGAACACGAGTTCGTCTTCTCCGGCGGCCCGAGCCAGCCGGTGCAGGACGACGCCGACGACTGATACCGCGGCCCCGACCACTGGGTCGTCAGGTACTTTTCCCCGTGGTCCCAAGCCATCTCCAATGGAGTATCTCGAGGCGCGTCGTGACCGCGTCGAGGCGCGGCTACAGGCCGTTATCGACGCCGTCGAACCAGACGAACTCGCCGACCAGGTCGGTCACGTCGTGCTCTCGGGCGGGAAGCGGGTCCGGCCGACGGTGGCGGTGCTGGCCTGTGAGGCGCTGGGCGGGGACCCCGACGACGCCGTCGACTTCGCCGTCGGCATCGAACTGGTCCACAACGCCTCGCTCGTCATCGACGACATCATCGACGAGTCCGACGTCCGGCGGGGCACGCCCGCGGCGTGGGCCGAATACGGCCACGGCTCGGCTATCATCTCCTCCGACGGGCTGCTCGGGGAGGCCTTTGCCCTCTTTTCGGCCGACGAGCGGGCGATGCAGACCGTCTCCGAGGCGATGGTCGAACTCGGCGAGGGCGAGGCTATGGAGCTGGTCGCCCAGCCGACAAACGAGTCCGAGTACATGGAGCTTGCCCGCCGCAAGACCGGCGCGCTGTTCCGGGCGGCCGCCGAACTTGGCGCTATCGCCGCCGACGCCGACGCCTACACCGTCGAGGCGATGGGCGAGTACGCACAGCGCGTCGGGGTAGCCTTCCAGATGCGCGACGACGTACTGGACGCCACCTCCGACGCCGAGACGCTCGGCAAGCCGACGGGCCACGACGCCGAGATGGAGCGTCCCTCCTTCCTCGAAGTGACCGACCTCACGGCCGAGGAAGCCAACGCCAGGGCCCGCGCCGAGTCCGACGCCGCCCTGGAGGCCTTAGAGACCGCCGACGCCCCCGACTCCCAGCCCGTGGAGTATCTCCGGGAGCTGGCCGAGTTCGTGGTCGTGCGCGAACGCTGACCGGGTTCTGTGACCTGACACGGCCAGACGGGGCGTTCCGGCGGCGGTCCCACAGCTAGAACAGCAGGTCTTTAGCCGGCTATCGACAAACTCGGGGCAATGACAGTCATCGGTGTCGTCGGGCTTCCCGGCAGCGGCAAGAGCGAGGCGGCCGAGGTCGCCGCCGAGATGGGCGTGCCGGTCGTGACGATGGGCGACGTCATCCGCGCGGAGTGTCGCGAGCGGGGGCTGGACCCGGCGACCGACCACGGGAGCGTGGCGAAGGCGCTGCGCGAGGAGAACGGTCCCGATGCCATCGCCGAGCGGTCGCTGCCGATAATCGCGGACGAACGCGCGGGCAATGACACCGTCCTGGTCGACGGCATCCGTTCGGACGTGGAGGTCGAACGGTTCCGCGAGGCCTTCGGCGAGTCGTTCGTGCTGGTCGAGATAGCCGCACC
>JBEQBH010000283.1:0-2515 GCA_041639955.1 Halobacteriales archaeon
GCAACGACAGCTCGGCTAGCCGGACTCCAGGGGACGGTCCTGGGCTTCCCACTCGGTGAGACTCCCCTCGTAGAACTCGATGTCCCCAAAGCCCAGATGCCGGAGGACGATGTAGGTGTGGCTGATGCGCCGGGCGGTGTTGCAGTACAGGACGACGCGCTTCTCGGGAACGATACCGGCCGATTCGAGCACCGACAGCGCCGCTTCCCGGGGGAGCAGCCCGCGCGTCTCGTCGTCGACGAGTTCTCGCCAGTCCAGCAGGACGGCCCCGGGGATGTGGCCGGCGGCGTACTCGGATTCGTCACGGGTGTCGACGAGGACGGCGTCGGGGTCGTCCTCGACCGCTGCCACTCTGTCGGCGCCGACCAGCGGCGTCGCCTCGGGCGGCTCGACGCTATAATCGGTCGGTTCTACCTCGACCGCGTCGCCGCTTGTCGGGTGTTCGAGCTGCCAGCTGGAGAAATCCCCGTCGAGCAGGTGGAGCTTCTCGGGGTCGTGGCCCAGCAGTTCCGCCGTCACCAGAAACCGGGCGGCGAAGACGCCGTGGTGGTCGTCGTAGGCGACTATCTCGCTGTCGGCGTCGATGCCGTTCTCCGAGAGCAGTTCGGTCCACTCTCCCCTGCCCGGCAACAGCCCCTCGCTGTCGCCAGAGCCGGTCCGGAAGCGGTCGAAGGGAATCGAGACCGCGCCCGGCAGGTGTGCCATCGCGTCGTACTCCCAGCCGTCGCGCACGTCGACGATGTGGAGCCCCTCGCTGTTGTCGGCCACCCAGTCGGCGGAGACGATATCGGTCATTACAGGCCCGTACCCGCTCGGGCCGCTTGAAAACTCCCATCACAGCCGGTCGAAGGTGGTGGCAACTGTTGCCGACTCTGTCTCAGGGACTCCCACCAGCCCCGTTCACGCCTGCCAGTTCAGGGGCTGACCCTGACTCACGTTGCCAAACAGCAGTCCTGTTGTAGGGGCAACATATGCCGCCACAGGGGAGGAGTGGCCGTCCATGCCGACACTCGTGGTAATATATGTACGGTAGACCAACGGTTCAATGCACTATGACTGAATACGCCAACGACGTGCTCGTCTCGGCCGACTGGGCCAGCGAGCACCTGGACGACTTCCAGGACGACGACTCCGGCCTGCGACTGGTCGAGGTCGACGTCGACACGGAAGCCTACGACGAGGCCCACGCGCCCGGCGCCATCGGCTTCAACTGGGAGACAGACCTGCAGGACCAGACCACCCGCGACATCCTCTCGAAAGACGAGTTCGAGGCGACGATGGGCGAGGCCGGCATCAGCGAGGACGACACTGTCGTGCTGTACGGCGACAACTCCAACTGGTTTGCCGCCTACACCTACTGGCAGTTCAAGTACTACGGCCACGACGACGTGAAGCTGCTGGACGGCGGCCGCGAGTACTGGCTCGAGAACGACTACGAGACGACCGACGAGGTCCCCGAGTTCTCCGAGACGACCTATACGGCCTCCGGGCCGCGCGAGTCCATCCGCGCGTACCGGGACGACGTCGAGAACGCCGTCGACAAGGAGCTGCCCCTGGTCGACGTCCGCTCGCCCGAGGAGTACTCCGGCGAGATTCTCGCACCCCCCGGACTCCAGGAGACCGCCCAGCGCGGCGGCCACATCCCCGGCGCGGAGAACATCTCGTGGGCCGCCGTCACGAACGACGACGGCACCTTCAAGAGCTACGACGAGCTCGAAGAGCTCTACGACGAGTACGGCATCGACGGCGACTCCACCACGGTCGCGTACTGCCGCATCGGCGAGCGCTCCTCGGTCGCCTGGTTCGCGCTCCACGAGCTGCTCGGCTACGACGACACCATCAACTACGACGGTTCCTGGACCGAGTGGGGCAACCTTGTCGGCGCCCCCATCGAGAAAGGGAACTAGGGCCTTCTAACCGCGTTCGTTTTCACGCGTGCTGACCGGTCAGCGGTGCGTGCACCGATTTCGGCGCGGTAACCGGGACAGCCAGAAAGGGGCCGCTGGCAATGCTGGCGGAAAATACTGTTTGCGGAGCTATTCGACTGGTCACACCGATACCGCCAGAATCGACGACGCCCACTGCTCCGAGCCGTAGATTCAAGGCCGTAGCTAGCAAGCAACCGATGTGGACCGACAGGAACTCGAACGCACGCTAGGAGAGACGTTCGACGACGCGGGGGCGGCCGCGGTGGTGGCGCGACAGGCGGGCGACCTGGCCGACGGGGGCCAGTTCGACGCGGACTTCGGCGGGGAGCTGACCGTCGAGACCGTCGTCGAGAACCTGCAGGACGCGCCGGGCGAGTACACGCTGACCGAGCGGTGGAACTGGTGGCTCGGCGCGCTCGATATCTCACACGGTGGGTACGCACGCTTCAGCGTCCGTCCGGACGTGGATACGCGGTCGTAGCTCGACCGAAAAAACGGCGCCGCCAGCGTCAGAATACCGAGCGCCCGTGGGCTGCTCGCGCGTGTTCGAGGAGTGCCTCCGTCGTTTCGAACTCCTCGCCGCATGT
>JBEQBH010000284.1:0-2512 GCA_041639955.1 Halobacteriales archaeon
CTCATCGAAGACGATGTTTGATTTGGTCCGGGTGGGGATGGTCATCGTCGGGACCTCGCCGTCGGCGAACTGGTCGTAGAAGTCCGCCGCGAGGTCGATGAGTTGCTCGCGCGCTTCCTCGGTGTCGGGTGTGGTGTCTGAGTCGGTGCTCATATCAGGCGTTCACCGTGAGTTTCTCCTCTTCGATGCCGTCGACCGAGACGGTGAACTCGGCCTCGTCGGTCACGCTGTATTCGAGGACGGCTGTCTCGCCGGCCCCGACGGTCGGGGACCACTTGACGAACCACTCGCCGTCCATCTCGACGACCGTCGCGCCGTTCGTGTCCTGCGGCTCGGCGGTGACGATGTCGGTCAGTTCCACGTCCGCGTTCGTGTCGTCGTTGTTCTCGATACGGACCCGGACGGTGCCGTCCTCGACCTCGCGCTCGACGAGGACGTTGTTCATGATGCGGGCCAGCGAGTCGTCGATGTGAAGCTCGTCGTTGTCGGTGACTTCGGTGAGCTTCTCGGCCATCTCCGGCAGGATGGTCGCCAGCTTGTCCTGTTTCTCGCGGCGTTGTTGCATCGAGCGGCGCTTGTTCAGGTAGCTCTTGAGCTCGCGGGCGGCCTCCCGGATGGCGAGTTCGATCTCGTCTTCCATCTCGGGGACGTTGGCGATGGCGTCCTTCGATTCGCTGGTGAAGGGAACGTTCGTGGAGGCGACGTGGACCATGATGACGGCCGGCCCTTTCGGGATGCCGGAGCCACCGGGCTGGTCGAGGTTGTAGTTGCGCCAGCGGATGGATTTGACCACGTCCGTGGTCGCACAGGCCCCGCGCTGGTACACCAGCGGCACGCGGTTGGCGAACCGCATCACGTCGACAGTACCCTCACTTTCGAGTTCGCCGCCGTAGGCGATGCCGGCCTCGACGATGAACGGGTCGCCGCCGTGAACCGACGCGTCCCGCGTCGAGGCGGCGTAGAAGTCTGCATCGAACTCCTTCCGGAGCCCTTCCTCGACGAGTTCCGAACTGATCGGGGAGAGGCAGTCCGTCGGCGGTGCGATGATGTCCGTCTCGCGCATCGCCGACAGCAGTTCGCTGGCGGTGTCGCGGTCGTCGGCGATGTCTGAGACCTTCGGCGGCTCTTCCGGAACGCCCTCGGCGGCCGTCCAGAGCGCTTCGAGGACGTTTTCGCGGGCCGTGTCACCGAAGGTGGCGTCGTCCTGCTCCTCGGTCATGTCGGCCGCGCGGTCGATGTAGCCACGGAGTTCGTCGCGGGTCAGCCGGTGGCGGCCGTCGTCGGCGAACTTGTCGGCCAGTCGGCTCGCCAGCCCCTCGATTGCGGCGTCGTCTTTGCGTTTCGTCGTCACGTCGTCGACGAGGGCATAGAGGTCACTCGATAAATTGTCGCTGACAGCGTCCCAGGCGGCGTCGACGGCGTTCTCTCTGACCGTAGAGCCAAACGTCGTGTCCCCGTCCGCTTCGGCGTCCGCTGCTGCCGCATCGACGATGGCTTCGACCTCGTGGTACGCGACCCGGTCGCGGTCGTGGATGGCGTCGGAGACGGCGGCGGCGAACGTCGCGGTCGTCTCGGCGCCCTTGTTCGCCACGGCGTCCTCGACAGAACTCTCGATGTCGGCGTCCTCGTTGACCTTCGGCGGCTGCCAGGCCATGCCGCGGCCGTAGTGGCGGTCGTTGAAGTTCGCGATGACGCTGTCGGCCGTCTTCCCGCCGACGCGGGTGAACTCCTCCTGCATGAACCCCGACACGGAGTAGGAGTCCGTTGCTTCGAGCATCTTCAGGAGCGTCCCCAGTTCGACGCCGTGTGGGTGGGGACGGATCTCCTCCGTCTCGTCTGGGAGTTCCGCGCGCTCGGCCCGCTCGAACTTCAGGGACTCGTCCAGCCCCGGCTCGTCGAACTCGATTCGGGCGTGGGGGTTGACGACGGCGGTGTCCTGGATGTAGTCCCGCAGCGTCGAGCGGGCCCGCATGTTGGCCTCCATCTCCAGTTCGATTCGCGTCCCGTGGGGCCGCTCCCACGTCGTTGTCTCGTCGACGCTGATCTCGGGCTCGTTGGTGTCCGTGTCGACGATGAGTTCGAAGTACTGTGCGTCGTCCTGGCCTTTCGGCCGGGAGGTGATCTTCGCCGGCTTGCCGGAGGTAAGCTGCGAGTAGAGCACGGCCGCAGAGATTCCGATCCCCTGCTGTCCGCGGTTCTGCTCCCGAGCGTGGAAGCGAGAGCCATAGAGGAGCTTCCCGAAGATTTTCGGCGCCTGTTCCTTCGTGATACCGGGGCCGTTGTCCTCGACGACCAGCTTGTAGTAGTCGCCGGACTCCTGAATCTCGACGTAGATATCGGGGAGAATACCGGCCTCCTCGCAGGCGTCGAGCGCGTTGTCGACGGCCTCTTTGACGGCCGTGACGAGCGCCCGGGCCTCCGAGTCGAAGCCCAGCATGTGCTTGTTCTTCTCGAAGAACTCGGCGATGGAGATGGCCCGCTGGGATTCGGCCAACTCCTCGGCGATTCCCTC
>JBEQBH010000285.1:0-2511 GCA_041639955.1 Halobacteriales archaeon
AGTCGGTGTCCCGGTAGATAGTCGTCCGCACGTGCGTGTCGTAGCGCCCGAAGGCGTCCCGGAGGTCCGCGACCTCGTCGGCCAGCGTCTCGGGGTCGGCCTCGGAGTACACCACGAGGGCGTAGACGTCCTCGCCGTGGGGCTGGCCGGCGTAGACGTCCTCGGCGTCAAGCTCCTCGCGGATGGACTGGGAGGAGGCGGCGGCCTGCTCGCCGCTGTCAGCGTCGTCGGCCTCGCTCGGTTCGCCCAACTGTCCGCCGACGCGCTCCTCGATACCCGCCAGGTCCCCGAGGAAGCCCGCGGCGGTCTCGGCGGCCTCCTTCGCGGTCCAGATACTGACGACGTAGCTCTGCCCGCTCTGGGCCCGTACGGTCGTCGTCACGTGGCGGTCGTAGTGGTCGAAGCTCTCGGTGAGGTCCTCGACCTCGTCGACGAGGTCCTCGGCGTCGGCCGAGGAGTGGAAGACGAGCGCGTAGTCGCCGGCGTCGTAGGTCTCGCCCTCGTGGAGCCCGAGCCGGCCGAGCCGGCCCGCGGCGTCGTCGACCTCCTCGAAGTCCCCGGAGACGTCGGGGCGGCCGCCGGCGCTACCCGACGAGCTGTCTTCGCCGGGTCGGCCGCCGGCGCTACCCGACGACCCGGCGCTGTCCGTCCTGTCGCTCGTCGGGTGGTCGGCGTCGTCGCCGTGTGGATGGTCGCCCTCACCCGGGCTACCGGGGTGGGCGCCCCCGTGGCCGTCAGTGTCGCCAGCGGCATGGCCGTCGGTCGCCGTCGCATGGGCGGGCTGGTCGTCACCGGCCGGCGACGGGTCGTCGGTCGGGACCCTGTGGCCGGCCATGACCGAGGGGAGGTCCGCCGGCTCGAAGCGGCGGCCGACGTAGAACGGGCCAAACTCCGCGAACTGGGAGGTCGAGGGGTCAAAACGCATCTCCGTCAGCAGCTCTTTGATGTCGGTCATGTCGTCGCCCCACAGCGTGATGCCCCACTCCCAGTCGTCGAACCCGATGGAGCCACATATCATCTGGTTCACCTGTCCGCCGTAGCCGCGGCCGATGTCGCCGTGGCGCTTGATGTGGGCGGCCCGCTCCTCGAAGCTCGTGTCGTACCAGTTCTGCTCGGGGTCCCGTCGCTTGCTCATCGGGTAGAAACAGACGAACTCCTCCTCGGGCACGTCGGGGTGGAGTCGCGCCTGGATGTACTGGGCCAGCCCGGAGTCGTCGTCGACCTCGCCGTCGAAGTACTCCCTGGACTTCTCCGTGTAGCCCGACGCCTCGGTGACCGAGACGTAGGAGTAGGCCCGTTCGGTGAAGGCCGCGAAGTCGGTCTGCTCGAAGTGACGTTCGGCGGCGTCTAAGTCGGCCATCGTCGGCCGCAGGTGCAGAATCATGATGTCGGCCTTGTGGCCCATGACGGTGTAGACGGCCGTCTGTCCCTCGTCCGCGTCCGCGAGCGACTCGTACCCTTCGAGGAAGTCGATGCCCTCCGCGAGAGCCCTGTCACGAACCCGTTGGGGGGCGTCGCGCCAGGCGTCCCAGTCGATGCGGCGACAGTCGTGAAGCACGTACCAGCCTTCCTCGGTCTGGGGCGGCGTCCGTTGGTCCATATCGGCGCTTGCGGGGCGAGCGTAAGGAACCTTGCCATATCGCCGTGAACGGCCGGTGCTGTTCGAATCGTGCCCTGACAGGTTTGTTCATATAGTTTTATAATCCGGACGTGCCACTGCCGAAATGTAGTGCCCATGGATAATCCAATCGACCAATATGTGTCGACTGCCCTCCAGTCGTACACGGTCCTCGCGATCGTCGCCCTCCTCATCGGCGCCGCGGTGGCGCCGTACGCGGTGGCAGTCGCGGAAAGCAACGAGAACCACGTCGTCGTGGTGAACGTAAACGAACCGATAACCCCCGCCACAGGCCAGCAGACCGTCCAGGAGATTCGAGAGCTCCGGCAGAACGATTCGGTCAAGGCGGTCGTGCTCAGCGTCAACAGCCCCGGCGGCGACGCCGCGACCAGCGAAGCCATGTACATGGCGGTCAAGCGGCTCTCGAACGAGAAGCCGGTGTACACGAGCGTCGGGGCGACCGCCGCCTCCGGTGCCTACTACACCGCTATCCCGAGTGACCGCATCTTCGTCACGCCGGGTAGCCTTGTCGGCAGCGTCGGTGTCAGAGCGAGCGTCCCGTCCACTGGCGGCCTGCCGTCGGGCGTGACGACCGGGCCGGACAAGGCCGGCGCGATGACACAGGACGAGTGGTACGCCGCCATCGAATCGATGCAGCGTTCCTTCGTCGGGTCGGTCATGCAGGAGCGAGGCGAGAACCTCACCGTCTCCCGTGAGACCGTCGCAGAGGCGTCGGTCTACGTCGGCGGCCGCGCGGTCAACACCGGCTACGCCGACGAAATCGGGACCACCGAGGACGCCATCGCGGCGGCCGCCGCCGACGCCGGCGTCTCGAACTACCAGGTGAGTTATCGAGACCCAGTCGACCCGGCACAGACGCTGGGCCTGCTGGG